>RDXG01000350.1 GCA_004292785.1 Bacteroidota bacterium | reverse complement strand
TGGAAAAGCCAAAAAAGACCAAGTTGTGTATAGAAATACTGCCAAACAAGGCGATATTGTTTGCGTTACAGGCGATTTGGGTAGTGCCTACGTGGGTTTACAGGTGCTAGAAAGGGAAAAACAGGAGTTCTTGGTAAACAAAGAAATGCAGCCCCAACTCGACAGTTTTGAGTATGTTATTTCCAGACAATTACGCCCAAAAGCACGCATGGACGTGATTTATGAGTTGGCAGAATTGGGAATTTTACCAACTTCGATGATCGATATTTCTGATGGTTTGGCTTCTGAAATTTTGCATATTGCCACTCAATCGGCTTTGGGAGCAGTGATTTACGAAGACAAATTGCCCATCGACAAACAAACTTACGACATTTGCATCAACGATTTTAAACTAAGTCCGCTAACTTGTGCCATGAACGGCGGTGAGGATTACGAACTTTTGTTTACCATTGATCAAAATGATTATGAAAAACTAAAATTGCATGACGACATTTCCTTTATTGGTTTTATGCAACCCACCGAAAAAGGCGTAAATTTGATCAGCAGACAAAAACAAATTGTTCCAATTCAGGCGCAGGGTTGGAAAAGTTTTTAGGAATTTTTCTAAATTTTGTTTATTATCGAAGTCTTTGCTTTAAGTGAAGGCTTCTTTCTAATTTTTGGTTATTTTTGTTGTCAATATATACAAAATTTTGCGTTTTGATCTTAATTTTGTTATTTTGTCAAAAAAATATAACAACAAATGTCGGAAATAGAAAACTTATGGATTTTTAGAATTACCCATTACAAAAATGTAGAAAATATCCTAAAAAATGGTTTAAAAGTTCCTAATTCACACTTTTTTAATCCAAATTATGTGTCGATTGGCGATAATTCTTTGATCTTGCATAGACAAAAATTCATGGTCGAACTCAATCCGCCAAACGGATTTTTAGGCGAATATATGCCATTTTATTTTGGCATTTCTACGCCAATGCTTTTGCGAATCATTACAGGAAAAGGCGTAAAAAAATACGCACAAGAAGACATTGTTTATCTTTGTTGTAAACTCAAAAACATTGCAGAGAGTAGTTTGCAGTGGTTTTTTACTGACGGACAAGCCAATAATTCACTGACCAAACAATACAACCAACTTGCGGATTTGGACAAAATAGATTGGAAAATAGTTTACCATAAAGATTGGAAAAATACCGAAGAAGATTTAGACAAAATGAGGCGAAAACAAGCAGAATTTTTGATCAAAGGCGAAATAAATGCTAATTTGATAGAAAGAATTGTTGTTTTTAACGAAAAAATGTTAAAAAACATGGAAAATATCAAAAACAGTTTATCTTTGCCTACAGAAATTTTAGTAAATCCCAAACAAAAATTTTATTATTGATGATACAATTTGTAAAAGGTAATTTGTTAGAATCAAAGGCAGACGCGCTGGTTAATACAGTCAATACGGTTGGCGTGATGGGCAAGGGAATTGCTTTGCAATTTAAAGAGGCTTTTCCAAACAACTACCAAATGTACCGAGAAGTTTGCAAAAAAAAAGAACTCGATATTGCTAAACTATTGATTATCAAAGAGATAAATTTGAAAGGGGAGTTAAAATGGATCATCAATTTCCCAACAAAAAAAGATTGGAAACAAAAATCTGAATACCAATACATCGAATTAGGTTTAGAAATCTTAGCCCAAAAAATCCTAGAACTCAATATCAAAAGCATTGCTTTGCCTCCTTTGGGCTGTGGAAATGGCGGTTTGGAGTGGGAAAAAGTCCGATCAATGATGATCAAATATTTGGAAAATTTGGAAGAAGTAGAAATAATGATTTATGAACCAAATCAAGAAATAAAAAATATTTTGCAAATAGAAAACACCCAAAAAACAATTAAATTAACTCCTGCAAGGGCTATTTTGTTGTATGCACTTTTTAATTATGAAAAATTAGGCGAGGACATAAGTTTGTTTGTTGCCAACAAAATTGCTTATTTTTTGCAAAGATTAGGCGAAAACCTGAAAATAAACTTTGTAGCCAGCCATTACGGACCTTATAGTGTGCAAATTGCGCACGTTTTATACACTTTAAACGGCGTTTATTTGAAAGGTTTGGAACAAAAAAATAGCAAACCTTTCGAAACTTTGTATTTGAATGATGATAAATTTGAAGAAGTCCAAAATTTTGTGCAAGAAAATTTGTCTCAAACACAAAAACAGCGTCTTGAGGATTTATTATTTTTGCTTAATGGCTTTCAGTCTGCGCTTTCCTTAGAAATTTTGGCTACTATCGATTTTGTTTCTCAAAAAGAAGACCTCGAAATACAAGAAATTAGGCATAAAATTGACCAATGGTCAGGGCGCAAAGAAAAATTATTTAAAGACCAATATATCCAAATTGCTTTCAAACATTTGTCTGCTTGCAAAAGACAAATGAATTTTTTTTAGGATTCCTTCCCTTTTTTTGCCTCTGTATCAATTTTTGATTTTTCAAAAAAATACAAAATTTTGCGTTTTGATCTTAATTTTGTTATTTTGTCAAAAAAAAATTATGAAACCAACTTTATTAATTTTGGCAGCAGGAATCGGAAGTCGTTATGGAAGCCTCAAACAAATGGACAAATTTGGCACTTCAGGCGAAACCATCATCGATTATTCGGTTTATGACGCTATACAGGCAGGTTTTGGAAAAGTCGTTTTTGTGATCAGAAAAAACATTGAACAAGATTTTAGAGAATTTTTTGACAAACGTTTTGGAAACCAAATCGAGGTAGATTATGCCTTTCAAGAGCTAGATGCTTTGCCTGAAGGCATCAATTTGTCCGCAGAACGCACAAAACCTTGGGGAACAGGTCATGCACTTCTGGTAGCTGAATCCAAAATTAAAGAACCCTTTGCGGTCATCAATGCAGACGATTTTTATGGATCAGAATCTTTTAAAATCATTGCCAATTTTTTACGAGAAAAAACCGAAAAAAACTATTGCATTGTGGTTTATGAATTGGCAAACACACTTTCAGAAAATGGTTATGTTTCGCGTGGCGTTTGCCAAGCAGACGAGCAAGGTTTTTTGAAAACCATCACAGAACGCAGCAAAATTGCCGAAAAAGATGGAAAAATTTGTTTCGAAGAAAACGAAAATTTGCTAGAACTTGCCCCAAAAACACAAGTTTCTATGAATTTGATGGCTTTTACACCCGATATTTTTGGTTTTGCCAAAGCATATTTTCAAGAATTTATCGAAAAAAATAATCAAGACCTAAAAGCCGAATTTTATTTGCCGACCATTGTTGGAAATATTGTGCAGAAAAATGTAGGCAAAGTGCATTTGCTAAACACGCCCGAAAAGTGGTTTGGAATTACTTACAAAGAGGATAAAGTACAGACTATCAAGCGTTTAGCAGATTTGGTGGCAGAAGGAATTTATCCTAAAAAACTTTGGAGCTAACAAAATTTGCAGAGCTAACATTTCTCAAAAAAATGTTAGTTCTCTTTATTCAAAAATATTTTCAAAATTAATTAACTAAATGAAACCTAAAAAAATTTGGCTCTGGACTCTTTCAGCCCTACATTCTTTGTTGTTGGTGGGCGTGAGTTTGTTTGTACTTTCTTTGCCCGACACCCTCGACGACGAGGTTTTTCTGATTACTTATACTTCCCTTTTCAGAAAATTGATTATTCATGATGACGACAAACCCGACAGCAAACGATTTTTGTTTGTCAATGTGGCTTGGGAAAAACAATTAATTCCAAAAAACGATAAACACGGCTTTCCAATAGGTACGCAAGCCATCACAGACCGCAAACAACTCGGAAAATTTTTGCAAATCCTAAATCAAAAGCCCGACAATCATCAATTTTTGTTTATGGATATTTTTTTTACGGACAGCACAGATCAAGACGATTTGATCAGGAAAGAATTGCCAAAAGTAAAAAATTGCTTGATTTCTTATCATAAAGACAAAAACGACAAACCTGTTTATCCTATTTTTAAAGCTCCGCTAGGACTTTCAGACATGGAAAGCGATCGCCCGATGGTGATCAAATACAAACTTATTCAAGGCGACAGCCTCAAAACTACGCCTTTGTTGCTTTACGAAAAATTGCATAATATTAATTATGAAGAAGGTTTTTTGTGGGATTATTTGGGCGAAACGCCAATTTTGAACTCTTTTATTTTGGATTATCGAATCCGACCTTACAACGTTTTTGAGGATACTTTATACAGCAAAGTTTATTTGGGCGAATTGTTGAGTTTGCCCGCAGAAGTGGTTCATGAGTTTACCAAAGACCGAATTATTTTGTTGGGAGATTTCGAAGACCGCGATATTCACAAAACCATTTACGACAAAATGCCAGGAACTTTGATTTTGCTCAACGCATTTTTATCTTTAGAATCCAAAGACAACGAAGTTCAATGGAGTTTCCTTTTCTATCTTTTTATTGGTTATTTGTTTGTTTCTGTCAAAATTTTTATGATCAAAGACCCGCTTACGCAGTGGGTAGAACGCAAATTGGGCAAAGACAGTTTTATGGTAGCTTTGTTGATTGATGTTACGTTTTTTTTGGTTTATTTGGCTATCATGTCTATCATTAGTTATTTTTTGTTTAACATTCACTTGGCAATTTTGTTTTTGTCTTTTTATATGTACGGACTTTTGTTGGTTTTGAGTTTCATTGACGAATGGCTGACTGAAAGAAGACGAAAAATTGGCGAACAAATGGAAGTTTTTAATCAATAATTTATTTTTTTCGTTATTAAAATAGGGAACTTAATCAAAAACTAAAATGCAATTCGCAGATATAAAAAACGACATTGCCTTCCGCAAAATTTTTGGCAACGAAAACAAAAAAGAAATCTTAATTTCTTTCCTAAATGCCGTCTTAAAATTGGAAGGAACAACGAAAATTGTGTGGGTAGAAATTTCGAATCCTTACCAAATGCCTATCGTTTTGGGGGCAAAATCAACGATTTTGGACGTAAAATCCAAAGACAAAGCGGGAAATGAATACATTGTAGAAATGCAGGTTACCGAAAAAGCAGGTTTTGCCAAGCGCGCTGTTTTTTATTCCGCCAAATCTTATTCTTCACAGCTCAATGTTGGAGATGATTATTACAAACTCAAACCGACTATTTTCATAGGAATTTTGAATTTTGAGTTTTTGGAAGGCGCAAATTATTTGTCTCGACATTTAATTTTGGACGCAGAAACCCAAGAACATAAACTCAAAGATTTGGATTTTAATTTTATAGAATTGCCAAAATTTGATAAAACAGAATCGGAATTGCAAACTTTGGTCGAAAAATGGGTTTATTTTATCAAAAATGCAGAAAATTTGACGGTTCTTCCTCCAAATTTAGATGATGAGGGCTTAAAATCGGCATATACAGAGGCAGATCGGCATTTGTGGACAAAAAAAGAATTGGAAGCCTACGAATATGCTCGAATGCGTGAAACAGACGAAAGAGCAAGAGAAATGTTGGTTTTAGAAAGAGGAATAAATCAGGGCAGGATGGAAATTGCGAAAAACTTGATAAATTTGGGTTTAGACAATGATTTAATTGTTCAAGCCACAGGTTTGAGCATTGTGCAAATTGAGGCATTGCGCAACAAAAAATAATTTTTTTGCTTTTAATCAAAAACAAAATGCAATTTGCAGACATCAAAAACGACATTGCCTTCCGCAAAATTTTTGGCAACGAAAACAAAAAAGAAATCTTAATTTCTTTCCTAAATGCGGTTTTGAAATTGGAAGGAACAACGAAAATTGTGTGGGTAGAAATTTCGAATCCTTACCAAATGCCTATAGTTTTGGGGGCAAAATCAACGATTTTGGACGTAAAATCCAAAGATAAAGCTGGAAATGAATACATTGTAGAAATGCAAGTAACCGAAAAAGCAGGTTTTGCAAAGCGCGCCGTTTTTTATTCCGCCAAATCTTATTCTTCACAGTTAAATGTTGGAGATGATTATTACAAACTCAAACCGACTATTTTCATAGGAATTTTGAATTTTGTGTTTTTGGAAGGCGCAAATTATTTGTCCCGTCATTTAATTTTAGACGCAGAAACCCAAGAACACAAATTAAAAGATTTGGATTTTAATTTTATAGAATTGCCAAAATTTGATAAAACAGAATCGGAATTACAAACTTTGGTCGAAAAATGGGTTTATTTTATCAAAAATGCAGAAAATTTGACGGTTCTTCCCCAAAATTTAGATGATGAGGGCTTAAAATCGGCATATACAGAGGCAGATCGGCATTTGTGGACAAAAAAAGAGTTGGAAGCCTACGAATATGCTCGAATGCGTGAAACAGACGAAAGAGCAAGAGAAATGTTGGTTTTAGAAAGAGGAATAAATCAGGGAATAAATCAGGGGAAGATGGAAATTGCGAAAAACTTAATTTCTTTGGGTTTAAACAATGATTTAATTGTTCAAGCCACAGGTTTGAGCATTGTGCAAATTGAGGAATTGCGCAAGCAGCCAAATCAATGATTGCCTAAATTAATTTGCTTAAAAAAAATTAAATTCTAATGTTCATGTTCGCAAAAATCGTATTGACAATCGTTTTTTTGGCTTTTTTTAGTGAATCTTTTGGGCAAAAATATTTGATGCTCGATCACTACTCCACCAAAAGAATCAGAATTTATGTAGGCGATCAGATGTATTTCAAACTACAAAACGATCCTACACTTTATAACGATTTTTTGGTTGCTTTGGGTGACAGTACAATTTTTGTTTCGCAAGTCAAAGAACCAATTTCTTTAAGCCAAATTTCAGCAATTTATTTTCCCTTAAAACTCAGAAAAGTTGCGCCGATGTTTACCAATTTAGGCATTTTGGCTTTGATTTCTGCTGCGGTAGGAACACAAATGAAAGAAAAATTTTTTGATCCAAAAGACAACGCCATTACAGGGCTTGCTTTGATAGGAACGGCACAAATATTAAAATTATTTAAGTGGAAAAAGTTTTTTATTGTACAAGGAAAAAGCAGAATCAGGGTCATGGACATGAATTTTAGCCCTTTGCCAAATTCAGTTTCAAGTCCAGAAAAGCAATGAGTTTGTTTCAAAAAGACTCAATTTTTAGGAATATTTTTTTTGAAATAAAGCAAATTTTCCTATAAATTATGCTACGTTTGTGTAAGAAAATTTGCTTATGAAACATTATTATCACGATTCTTTGGCAAAACGTCAAAGTGAAGCGGTTAGCCTCAAAGAAGCCATTGGGCAACTGCTTGAAAGTTACCAACTTAGAAGAAAATTTCAAGAAACTAATCTTATTTCTTCTTGGGAAAAAATTATTGGAAAAGCGATAGCGCGCCGAACCACAAAAATTTTTATCAAAAAAAGAGTTTTTTATTTGGAATTGGATTCTGCACCTCTCAAACATGAGTTAGTGATGGCAAAAAGCAGATTGTTAGAAATGTTAAATGAAGAATTGAAGGAAAAAATCGTAGATGATATTTTCTTTTTGTAAAAAATGATCAAATACAAGACGAATATTGTCAAAAAAATTAGAAAATTGGCAATATTCTCTTTACATTTTCCCTAAAATTAACCTGATCACATCGAAATTATGGAAAACCAATATGTTGTTATTATGGCAGGCGGAATCGGTAGCCGATTTTGGCCTCACAGCCGCAAAGACAAACCCAAACAATTTTTAGATATTCTGGGTTTGGACAAAACATTGCTCCAACTTACCGCTGAAAGATTTAGAAATATCATTTGTCCCGACCAAAATATTTATGTCGTAACAAATGCCGATTATTATAAATTAGTCAAAACGCAACTTCCTTTTTTGTCTGACGATCAAATTTTGTTAGAACCTATTGGAAGAAATACTGCGCCTTGCGTGGCTTATGCTGCTTACAAAATTCGTCAAAAAAATCCAGAGGCAAGCATGGTTATTGCCCCAGCCGATCACTTGATTTTGAAACAAGAAAATTTTGAAACAAGCATCAAATCTGCCCTTGATGCTGTGAAAGAAGAAGATGTATTGGTTACCTTAGGCATAGAACCGACACGCCCCGACACAGGATATGGTTATATTCAGGCGGGAAAAACAAAGGCGAAAAGCAAATTGCAAAAAGTAAAAACTTTTACAGAAAAACCAAATTTGGAAATGGCTTTGGAATTTTTGGAAAGCGGTGATTTTGTTTGGAATGCAGGAATCTTTGTTTGGTCGGTAAAAAGTATCATTAATGCCCTTGAAAAGTTTATGCCAAAACTCGCAGACGATTTTGAGGAAATCAAGCAAAATTTTTATACAACAAACGAAAAAGAAGCCATTGCACACGTTTATTCCCAATGTCATAATATTTCGATTGACTACGGAATTATGGAAAAAGCAAAAAATGTGTATGTCGTTAAATGCGATTTGGGTTGGTCGGATTTGGGAACTTGGAAATCTTTGTACGAACAATCGAAGAAAAAATGGAACGAAAACGTGATCATTGGAAATGTGATGACTTACGAAACCACCAATTCTTTGATCAGAATTCCAAATAATAAATTGTATGTCATTCAGGGTTTGATGGATTATGTAGTTGTGGAACACGAAAATGTGGTTTTGATTTGTCAAAAAAACCAAGAACAACGCATCAAACAATTTATGGAAGAAGCCCGTAAAAAACAACCTGAAAGATTTTTTTAAAATTTTTGGCATAACATTAAAACTAACAGTTTT
>RDXG01000349.1 GCA_004292785.1 Bacteroidota bacterium | reverse complement strand
CAGCCGAGTGTTTTTGATGGGCGAAGAAGTGGCACAATATAACGGTGCTTACAAAGTCAGTCAAGGAATGTTAGACGAATTTGGCGCAGACAGAATCATTGACACGCCTATTGCAGAGCTAGGTTTTGCGGGAATCGGAGTCGGCGCAGCCATGAACGGTTTGCGACCAATCATCGAATTTATGACTTTTAATTTTTCTTTGGTTGCCATCGATCAAGTGATCAATTCGGCGGCAAAAACCATGTCTATGTCAGGCGGACAATACGGTGCGCCGATGGTATTTAGGGGCCCCACAGGAAATGCAGGAATGTTAAGTTCTCAACACTCTCAAAATTTCGAAAATTGGTATGCCAACTGTGCAGGTTTAAAAGTTGTTGTTCCTTCCAATCCTTATGATGCCAAAGGTTTGTTAAAATCGGCAATTAGAGATGACGATCCTGTTATTTTTATGGAATCCGAATTGATGTACGGCGACAAAGGCGAAGTTCCTGAAGGCGAATACCTTATTCCAATCGGGCAGGCGCATATTGTCAAAGAAGGCAGTGATGTAACTTTGGTTTCTTTTGGAAAAATGATGAAAATTGCCAAACAAGCCGCAGAAGAAGCCGCCAAATTGGGCATCAATGCTGAAGTGATCGATTTGCGTTCTGTTCGCCCTATCGATTACGAAACACTTGTAAAATCGGTTAAAAAAACCAACAGAATGGTGATTGTAGAAGAGGCTTGGCCCCTATCTTCATTATCTACGGATATTGCTTTTCAGGTACAACGAATGGCTTTTGATTACCTTGATGCGCCAATTTTGCGAGTCAATTCGATGGACGTTCCTTTGCCTTATGCCCCAACTTTGATCGACGCAATTTTGCCAAACGTAAAAAGAACGATTGAGGCAATTCGTCAGGTTACTTACAAATAAAAAAATTAACCTTTATAATTCTTTGATTCTTATAGGACTTACACAAAATGTACCGCAAACATTCCTGTTTGCGGTTATAGCTTAATCACAAACAGGAATGTTTGCGGTACAGGCTTCAAAATTTAAGATTTGCGTAAGTCCTATCTTATAAAGGTTTATTTTTTACTCAAACAAAATTTTCATTTTTTAGCCCAATAAATTACATTTTTGACAATTCCCTTCCTTTTTTAACCCAAATTTTATTTTTTTTACATTTTATACGTCTTTTTTTACATTTTTTTTTATTTTAACATTGCAAATTGAAAATAATCAATATATTTACCAATATTTTTTATTATTCACAAACCAATCAAAGAAAATAAATAGTCTTTTATGGCAGGCAGAGGTGGTTTTTCTAGTAAATTTGGCTTTATTGCAGCAGCAGCAGGCTCTGCAGTAGGTTTAGGCAACATTTGGCAATTTCCCTTTAAAGTAAGTCAGGGAGGCGGGGCAGCATTTGTGTTGATGTACGTTTTATTCATTTTTATTTTGTGTTTCCCAATTATGATCGCAGAAATTGCGATTGGTAGAAAAACGCAAAAAAACCCTGTGGGAGCATTTGTAGATATGGGTTTCAAAAAATGGTCAATTATTGGAATACTCGGCATCATTTGCGGAGTATTGATTTTGTCTTTTTACAATGTCGTTGCAGGTTGGGCTTTTGGTTATTTCTTAGAAATTTCGCAAGGAAATTTTGGTATTGGCAAAGAATTTTCCGCTTTTACAGCAGACACCACCACCGTAGGAATTTATTCCACCATGTTTATGCTTGCCACCGCTTTTATTGTATCGCAAGGAGTATCCAGCGGCATCGAAAAAGCCTCAAAAATTTTGATGCCAACTTTGCTATTTTTGCTTATAGGTTTGGTTATTTACTCGCTTACCTTAGATGGAGCAATGCGTGGCGTAGAATATTATTTGATCCCAGATTTTTCTAAAATCACTTTTAAAGTGGCTTACACAGCATTAGGACAAGGTTTTTTCTCGCTTTCTTTGGGCATGGGAGCTTTGATTACCTACGGAAGTTATGTAGGAAAAAACGACAATATGGTTTCTTCTGCGGTCATGATTATGATTGCTGATATGACTATTTCCTTACTTTCGGGCTTAATGATGTTTGCTTTAATTGCTTCGCAAGGACTTGATTTGAACTCAAAAGGTGGTGCAGGGCTTATTTTTACCGTTTTACCTGGTGTTTTCCAAAATTTTGGAAGCGTTCTTGGAATAATCGTTGGAGCTGCTTTTTTCCTTTTGTTGTCTTTTGCTGCCCTCACTTCTACCGTTTCTTTATTGGAAGTTCCTGTGGCTTACCTTGTTGACGAATATAAAATTAATCGTAAATTGGCGGTTTGGGGCATGGCATTACTCATTTTTTTGGTAGGGATTCCATCTTTATATGCCAACGGAGGTTCAGATTTTTTTACCAATTTTATTACTTATCCAGGAGCAGATGCTAGTTCTTCTTTTATGGATTTTGTCGGACACGTTGCCAACGATACTTTTTTGCCTTTAGGCGGACTTTTAATCTCTATTTTTACGGCTTACGTTTGGAAAAAACACAATTTTAGTGCAGAAATAGCACAAGGAAATCCTACTTTTGTGGGTTCATGGCAAGAAAAAATCATTCATTTTACCATTAGTTATGTTTGTCCGAGCATTTTGGGTACAATCTTTATTCTAACGGTTTTAGACAGATTTTTTGGAGTAAAATTGATTTAAAATATTATTTTTGCATTTATTTTAAATCAATTTTTTAATCAAAAATGATAAATTGCCTTATGAAATCTATTTTTTTTCCCATGATTTTGTTTGTATTTTTGTTTTCTTGTGAAGGCAAAAAACAAAAAATAGTCGTGGAAACTCCAAAACCAGACGAAGATTATTTGGTTACAGTCAATACTTCCGAAGGAGAAATGAAACTTGTTTTGTTTGATCAAACGCCAAATCATAAAAACAATTTTTTAAAACTTGTTGCCAACGAATTTTATCACGATTTACTTTTTCACCGAGTCATCAACAATTTTATGATTCAAGGTGGCGATCCAAAATCGAAAGATGCCGATTTGGAAACAGATTTGGGCAATGGTGACCCTGGTTATACCGTTCCCGCAGAAATTAGAAAAGGTTTGTTTCATTACAAAGGAATGTTGGGAGCAGCCAGAAAAATGGATCAAGAAAATCCTAAAAAAGCATCTAACGGAAGCCAATTTTACATTGTTCACGGCAGAACCTACAACGAAGAGGAATTAGGAAAAATGCGTGTAAATTATCAAAAATTGTATGAGCTTTTTGGTGAATTGGTCAAAAAACCTGAATACAAAAATGTTGCAAGTATTTATCTCAAATTGCAACAAGAAAAAAATGAAAAAGAAATGGAAACTTTGATTTATGGAACGCGTGATTTCATTAAAAAAGAGTTTAATGAAGACGTAAATCTGCCACTTTCTGCCCAAGAAATAGAAAATTATGGCAAAATTGGCGGCGCACCCATGCTTGATGGCGAATATACTATTTTTGGTCAAGTCATTAGCGGTTTGGAGGTCATTGACAAAATCACCAGCAAAGCCGTAAATTCAAAAGATCGTCCTACGGAAAACGTAGATATGAAAATGACCCTGACCTTGATGAAAAGAACAGAAATTACCGCCAAATATGGCTACAAATATCCCTAATAATATTGAGTCTTCGGACTCAATATTGTTTTTAATCTAAATTTTTTATCGAAATGAAGGAAAAATTTATTAATCCGTTTACAGATTTTGGTTTCAAAAAATTGTTTGGCGAAGAAAATAACAAGGATTTATTGATCGATTTTCTGAACGAACTTTTAAAAAATGAAAGCCCAATTACCGATTTGACTTTCCTAAAAACTGAAAATTTGGGAGCAACAGAAGCAGACAGAAAAGCGATATTCGATTTGTATTGCCAAAACTCAAAAGGTCAAAAATTTATTGTCGAATTGCAAAAGGCAAAACAAAAACATTTTAAGGATCGCAGCATTTATTATTCCTCTTTTCCAATTCAAGAACAAGCTCAAAAAGGAGATTGGGATTACGAATTAAAAGCGGTTTATACAGTTTCCATTATGGATTTTAAGTTTGACGATCTAGAACAAAATGAAAGCAAGCTGCGCCATGACGTTCAATTAATGGAAATTGAAACAAAAAAAGTCTTTTACGAAAAACTACGTTTTGTATATTTGGAAATGCCCAAATTTACAAAAACAATAGATCAACTAGAAAATCACTATGAAAAATGGTTGTTTTTGTTGAAAAACTTGTCAAAATTAGACGCTATCCCAGAAAAATTGCGTGAAAAAATATTTATAAAACTCTTTGAAGTAGCAGAAATAGCCAAATACAACGACAGCGAACAGCGTGCCTACCAAGATAGTTTAAAATATTATCGCGATCTCAAAAATGTGATGAACACTGTTTTTGAAGAAGGGCAAATTGACGAAAGAAAAAAAATTGTCAAAGCATTATTACTAAGTGGAGTAGATTTAGAAATAGTTGCTAAAGCTACAAAATTAAGTATTCAAGAAATTGAAACAATTATCAATTCGAAGGAAAATAAAAGCTAGATTTTGGCTTAAATTTTGACAAATTCATGCTTAAAAACAAAACACAAAAGTACATTTTGCGTATAGTAAAAAAAAGAATTTGATATTGTTGTTAAATCCGTAAAAAAGACTTACTATTGTTTTTACAAAAATATAAACCAAAATTTTCAACACCAATTTAAAATTTCTCATGAAAAACCACTTTGAACGGGTTAAACATTATTTACAGGAACTCAATTACGACATCACTTACGAAGATGCAACGGATGAGATTTACATCATTAATGATGAATCAAACGGAATTAAAAACCTGATTATTGACTGTGAAGACAGTATTTTAATGATTGAGCAGTTTATTTTTGACGTACAAAAAGAGTCGTTGGAAATGTTTAAAACTTTGCTTGTCAAAAATCGTCAAATTGTGCATGGAGCATTTGCATTAGACGAAACAGGCACAAAAGTGTTGTTTAGAGATACTTTACAACTCGAAAACTTGGATTTGAACGAATTAGAGGCATCTATCAATTCTCTCAAATTATTATTAGCCGAGCATATTGGCGAACTTTTAACCTTAGCTAAACAAAAATAAACTCCTAAAACCTTAGAAAAATGGGCATATTCAGCAGATTATTTAGTATCGGAAAAGCCGAAGCGCACAATGTCATTGACAAATTAGAAGACCCTATCAAACTTACAGAACAGGGAATTCGTGATCTCAAAGAAGACCTAAGCAAAGGTATGCAAGGTTTGGCGGAGATCAAAGCGTTGGCAATCAGAACTAAAAACGATCATCACAAATTTAAAAGTGATGCCGAAAATTATGAGAAAAAAGCAGTTTTGCTTTTGCAAAAAGCAGGTACAGGACAAATGAACGCAGCAGATGCTGATCGTTTGGCAGGTGAAATGTTGAAGCAAAAACAATTTGCAGAAACAGAAGCTGCTCGTACAGCCAAAGAACTTGCTTCTCATGAAAATAGTGTAGAAAGAATGCAACAAAATATCAATACCGTTAAATCGAAAGTAACTACTTACGAAAACGAATTGAGAACTTTGAAAGCAAGAGCAAAAGTAAGCGAAGCCACAAGCAAAATCAACAAGCAATTAGCAAATGTAGATTCTAGTGGCACACTTGCAATGTTAGAACGCATGAAAGAAAAAGTAGAGCAAAATGAGGCTTTAGCTGAATCTTATGGAGCAATTGCTTTAGAAAATAAGTCAGTAGATGACGAGGTAAGTGCGGCTTTAAATAGTAGTCCTTCAGAATCTAGTGCTTTGTTGGAATTGAAAGCAAAAATGGGTTTATTGGGTGCAGGAAACGCAACTCCGCCACCTGTTGGCTAGTTTTTTTGCTAAAAAATTAAGGCTGTCAAGTTTTTGCTTGGCAGCTTTTTTTATGATAAAATTTAGGCTTTCAAACTTAGCTCTTCCACATGAAAAAAATACTTATTTTTACGTTTTTTGTAATAATTTTTATCTAAAATTGGATTTTACATCGAATTATTTAGACAAATATTTTTCTGCTGTTTGACTAAAATTGTTAAATAATTTTGGTCAAAAATATTTGATTTGCAACAAAATTTAAAAAATAGGTTGCTGGAAAAATTTTAAAAATCTTCCTGTTCTTCTTCAAAAACTTGCTTTTTTTCTGTGCCAGCTACCACAATGACAATTTCGCCTTTGATGGTTTTGGCGGAAAAATAAGTCAAGATTTCTTCTATTGTTCCGTTGATGGTTTCTTCGTGCATTTTGGTCAATTCTCTGGAAACAGATGCCTGTCGGTCTTTGCCAAAAAATTCGCCTAATTGTTCCAAAGTTTTGATCAAACGGTGCGGAGATTCATAGAAAATAATGGTTCTGCTTTCCTTTGCAAGCAATTCAAATCGAGTTTTTCTACCTTTTTTGTGTGGCAAAAATCCTTCGAAAACAAATTTGTTACAAGGCAACCCTGAATTGACCAAAGCAGGCACAAAAGCAGTTGCACCAGGCAAACATTCGACCTTCAAATCGGCTTCCAAACAAGCTCTAACCAATAAAAAACCAGGATCAGAAATGGCAGGCGTTCCTGCGTCAGAAATCAAAGCCATTGTTTTTCCTTCTTTCAACTGCTCAATAATTTGTAAGGTTTTGTGGTGTTCGTTGTGTGCGTGATAGCTTTGTAGCGGTTTTTGGATCGCCAAATGTTTGAGCAAATTCCCACTTGTGCGGGTATCTTCTGCCAAAATAAGATCAACTTCTTTAAGAATTCTGATGGCTCGAAGCGTAATGTCTTCCAAATTTCCGATCGGCGTTGGCACTACATACAAATTACTTGGCATTTTGAATATTTTTTTGAATTTAGTATAAAATTAGTTATTTTTTGTAAAAAAGAAAAACAGAAAAAAATGTCTATTTCCATATTTGAAATAAATATAGAAATAGACTTAAAATCTTATAAAACATTATTCATTTTCCACCATTTTTATTTCCTCTGCCGACAAATTGTAGAGGTTGTAAATAAGTAGATTCAATTCTTTTTCTAAAAAATCAATTTCTGATAATAAGGATTGAGAATCTGCTCGTTTTTCCTCAAAAATATCCATAAAATCAAAAATTTGCTTCTTAGAAATTGCTAATTTCTGTTTTTTGAGTTCTTCGATAAAATTTACAAAATTTAGCTTGTGCCAATTTTCTATTTTTTGAGTAATTTTAGAAATTTTAAACTCAGTTTGAATGAGTTTTAAAAATTTGGCAAGTAATTTTTGCAAATCTTTATTTTTTTCGACTAATTTTTTTGCTTTGTCTGCAAAAGGTTTTTGATCTTCCAAAGAAATGTTTGGAATGGGCAAATCTCTCAAATTTTCTAATAAAATTCTCGGAAAAGCCTTTTTTTCTGCATATAAACGCTGAAAAACAAAATGAATAAGTTTAGAATTAAGCAAAGCCAAAATATATAACAAGTCATAATTTGGGTCTTCAGGAAAAATATTATAGACTGCCTGCGTGCTAATATGCCCTTCTGTGTCCAAATTTGCACTAATAAAATCGCCTAATTGCCGAACTACAATTTTGTTTTTTTCGTAATTAGACAAATTTTTTGTTATATTTTCTTTGTTGATAAAATTGTTTTCATTTTTAAAAACGTATCTACCCACATTTTCTCCTGTCAAAATTCCTACATTTGTAGACTCTTTTTTCTGTGCCAAAATGTCCGATTTTTTGCCAATTTCCTCGCCACGCCAAGAATAAGTAATTAATCCTAATTCCGAATGATTACAAATTTTGTATAACAAATCGTATTCTTTGTTATGAATTGCCAAAATTTTATGCCCATTTCGCTTAATTTTTGTCTTTTCAATCGTATAAGTTTGCAAATTTTTGTTTTGCCAACTAAGCAAATCTTGCGTTTTGGTATAAATTAATGTAGGTTCTTCTTCAGTTTTTTGGCAAAAGTAAACGCAACTACTCACCACCGCCTCTTCAAAAACATTGTTCAAATGAAATATTTTTTTAAGATTGGTTTCGTGAAGCAATTTTTTGCGAATTTCTTTAAAATTTGAACGCCCCAACAAAGAATCGGGAACAATAAAACAATGATTTCCACCTTCTTTAAGCAAAAAAATTGCTTTTTCGATAAATAAAGCATATAAATCGAATTGATCTTTGGCAACTTGATAATTCGCAGAAAAATATTTTTTCCATTGATCAGCAATCATTTTTGTACTGACATAAGGCGGATTTCCCACAATCAAATCAAAACCGCCAACAGTTTTTGGAAACTCCTTCTGCCAATCAAAAGCCTTTGCATCGACTGTTTTGTCATCGATTAAGGAATTGCCAATTTTGATATTCAAACAAGGAAAATTACTTTTTTCAAAAAGCCGATTTTGACAAATTTTAACCGCATTTTCATCTATATCAACGCCATACAAATTGTTTTCGACAATCCATTTTTTAGGATTTTGGATATTAGGAAAATGATTTTGATAAAAATTTGATAAATAATCAAAACTTTGCAACAAAAAAGCACCTGTTCCGCAAGACGGATCGAGTATTTTGACTTTTTGCAAAGCCTCAAAAATATTTTCTTTTTTATAAAAATATTCTTTAAATACTTGATTTACAATGTATTCCGTAAGTACATTTGGGCTATAAAAGATGCCTTCCTGCTTTCTGAAATCAATATCAAGACTA
>RDXG01000193.1 GCA_004292785.1 Bacteroidota bacterium | reverse complement strand
ATTGAGGACTTAAATGGGGTGCGAACAAGCAAAAACTCGGAGGAATTTGTGATTTATGGTAGTTCTCGGCTTGGCACGTATTCGCCTGTGTATAATGTTTTTGTAAACCAATTCTTTGGAATTACAGCAAATACGCTTACTTTGGGCTACAAGGCTTACGAACTGAGCAACCACTTGGGCAATGTGCTGACGACGATTTCAGATAATTACTATGCCCAAAACTCTACTGCGGAGGTGGCGGCAAGGGTGCTGAGTAGTCAGGATTATTTCCCATTTGGGATGGTGATGACGGAGAGGAGTTTTCAAGAAAAACAGGAGAGGAAGTATAGGTGGGGCTTTAATACACAAGAAAAAGACGAGGATATTGATGAGGGTGGCAGTCATTATACGGCGGAGTTCTGGGAGTATGATGGCAGGATTGGGAGGAGGTGGAATGTAGACCCTGTGGTGAAACCTTGGGAAAGTTCTTATATGTGTTTGGGGAATAATCCGATTAGTTTGAATGATGTGAAAGGAGATGATGCTGGTGAAGGTAATCCAAATCAAAGGAGTTTAACAAAACAAGAAATAGGGATATTACTAGGTAATGACGGTGTTGATAAGTTCGTTTTATTGGCAAAATTAGCCAAAGAAAGCCAAACTATCTTAATTGTAGCAAATGCTAAGGATATTATAGAACATGTCAAAACTATTAAACCAACAAAGGATGGTAAAGAGCATCCTTTGAAAGAAAATATAAAAGAACTAAGTAAGGTAAAGGATATTACCATTTCAAAAGGAATACTAAATATCAATTTAAAGGATAAGGATGATGATATATCTATCCCTGTACCTCTTGCTTCTATAAAGATAAAGAGTGGAAATTCTTTAGATTTGAATGAAATAAAAGTAGAGGATAAAACATTGCCTGAACATATTGATGAAAAAACTAAACTACCAGTTATTGTAAAACATATAACAGGTAAATTAAAAATCACAGGTATTGTGCCTAAAATTGGATTTATAGGGATTCCTATAAAGGAGCTTGATTTAGAATCAAAGGTTGTAAAGAATAAAGGTAAAGATGGTAAATCCTTTTACACCTATGATATAACCACAAGACTAGCTGGCGAACAGACTTTAGGCTTTAAGCATATACCAAAGAAAAAAAATGAAAAATAATATTTTTATAGCTTTTTTTGTATTCTCCTTTTTGTTTAAGGGGTATTCTCAAAATGATACTATTATACTCAATAAAGAGTATAATGATACAACTATTGCTATAATTTCATACTTGCCATCATCTTTAGATGGAGATGAGGGTTATTTGTTAGTAGGTAGTTTAAAAGATGATACTCCTGATAGCTGCACCCTTGTTAAATACAATTTTGTTACACAAGAATATTATCCAATTGTATCATTTGCTACAAACTATTTAGTTTTTCCTAGCCATTTAGTTAGAATTGATAATATTATTCAAATAGTGTATAAGGACATCAATACTGATGAATGGAATATGATAAAAATTTTTGAAAAACAAGTGCTTTTTTACCAACTAATGGGTGGGGATGACAAAGTTGATAATTGGCTCACTCGTATTTATTCTCCATGGAAGTTTAAAGAATATTATGGTAAGTTGTATGTTCAAACTAGTGTTGCATCTATGAAATAAGTGTATAATTTTTTAATATAACTCATGTAAGTTGCGAGGTTGTTTAAAAATGTTGTAAAGATGTCATCTTTCGAA
>RDXG01000348.1 GCA_004292785.1 Bacteroidota bacterium | reverse complement strand
AAGAAGTGTAGATAATGACGGACAACCTGATGCCCAAGCCCTCGCCGCCATGTTGGTTGTGCAAGCAGACGAAAACGGCAGAAAACCCATTTACGGCTTGTATATTGTTGGTTTGATTTGGAATTTTATGGTTTTGAACGAAAAAGAATATTGCATTAGTAAAAGTTACAATGCAGAAAATGAGGAAATTTTTGATATTTTCAGAATGTTAAAAGCATTGAAACATATTATTAAAACGGAATTGATGTAAATTTTAAAAAAATAAAAACGCAAAAAAAAATGATAAAAACAGCCACTTTTAAAGAATGGACTTTAACCAAATTAGAAAAAGCATTTGGTATTAAACAGATTTATGATTCAGAATACGAAGTGCTAAAAAAATGGCAGGATTTATCAAAAACAATAAAAGTATCCGATTTTGATAAACAACTATTACTCAATTTGCAAACGCCACTAAAATGGGGTGGCAAAGGCTGGAATGAGTATGAATTGGAAAACAAATTTATCAGTCCTGTCATTATGGCTGTGCAGTTTGATGACCTAACCATTGGCTATTTTTTGGAAAGGCATTTGAAAGGCGTAGTTGGCGATTATGAACTTTCAGGAATTGTGGATGGCATGATAGCCACAGGGGTAAGAGACCCCGATAAACCGTTTTTTTGTATGCACGAGTACAAACGCAGCGTTGATAATGACGGACAACCTGATGCACAAGCCCTCGCCGCCATGTTGGTTGTGCAAGCAGACGAAAACGACAGAAAACCCATTTACGGCTTGTATATTGTTGGTTTGATTTGGAATTTTATGGTTTTGAACGGCAATGAATATTGCATTAGTAGGGATTACAAATCTGATAACGAAGAAATTTTCGATCTTTTCAGAATGTTAAAAGCATTGAAACATATCATTAAAACAGAATTGATGTAAAAATTTTAAAAATAAAAACACAAAAATGATGCAAAGCGCAACTTTCAAAGAATGGACTTTAACCAAACTCGATAATGCTTTTGGAATTAGGCAAATTTTGGATTTGAATTATCCTTTGCTAAAAAAATGGCAAAATTTATCCAAAACTATGGAAATTACGGCTTATGAACAGCAACAATTATTAGATTTGCAACAACCCTTACAATGGGGCGGCAAAGGTTGGAACGAATACGAATTGGAAAACAAATTTATTAGCCCTGTTTTTATGGTTGCTAAATTTGATGACCAAATCATTGGTTATTTTTTGGAAAGGCATTTAAAGGGCATTGTCGGAGATTATGAAATGTCAGGAATTGTGGATGGCATGATCGCCAGAGGGTTCAGAGATCCCGATAAACCGTTTTTTTGTATGCATGAGTACAAACGCAGTGTAGATAATGACGGACAACCTGACGCACAAGCACTTGCCGCCATGCTAGTCGTGCAAGCAGAGGAAAACGGCAGAAAACCTATTTATGGCTTGTATATTGTCGGTTTGATTTGGAATTTTATGGTTTTGAATGGCAATGAATATTGCATTAGCAAAAGTTACAATGCAGAAAATGAGGAAATTTTAGATATTTTCAGAATGTTAAAAGCATTGAAACATATTATTAAAACAGAATTGATGTAAAAAATTTTTACTTGTTAGAATTATCAACAGATTCTTAAATCTGATTAAAGGGTTTCTTAAAACCCTGTTTTTATTTGGTTTTGAGAAACCGTAGGTCAGATTTGAGAATCTGACTGCACAGGAACTTGGGCTATTTTTAAAGCTAATTTTCTAATCTCGCAAGTTTCCTTTGGGTTTTTGCCCATGTTTGCTTTCATATTCTTTGATATGTTTTTTTTCGATTTTTCTGGCAGCTTCTTGCCCCATGATGTTCTTTAAAAGGATTTCTGCACAATATTTGACTTTTCCAGCCAAAATATTGAATAGTTTTACTTGAGATTCTGCTCTTGGTGATTTGCCATCTGCATTAATTTGATCTGCGCTGATGCCGTACTTAAAAGTATCATTTTCATCTTGATCTTTAATTTCGTAAAGATGATGTTCTTTTGGATTTTTGTTAGAGTTTCCGTGCATAATTATTGCCATTTTTCTTTGTTAGCGTATGTTTCCCAAGAATATTTTTTCAAATATTCAATCATTTCGTCTGAATATTCATATTCTTGACCTGTGATGGCTTGATACAAATCTTTTGGAAAAGACAACAATTCTTCGCAAGTTTGATCCACGATCTTTTTTGGATTTTCTAAGACCGATTCATAGTGTCTTTTGCCGTTGGCTACTACATGGCAACGAATATACAAAAAATCATCAACAGACAAATCACCGTCTTCGTCTATAAATTTTTGTGCATATTGTTTTCCATCTAGGTCATAAAGTTTTTTGACGAGCCATTGATAGAAATATTCGATGAGGATTTTGGTATTTTCTAAAGGTTTGTCATTTTTGTCAAGAAACAAAGATTTGCAACGTTCCAAATTGTTTGTATAATCTTTTTTTAGATGATATAGAAGTTCCCAAGAAATACTGTCAATTACTTCTTTAATAATTTTTTTTTCCAAAAGAAAACAAAAAGCATGATAACAATATTCTTTAAAGAGTGAAAAACATTTATCGAGAAGTTTCAACTTCAATCTAGCCCTGATAATATCATTATTATTTGCTGTTTCAAGGTCATGCACATAAGCATTTCTTATTGCATAAACCATGGCAATCATTCTTGCTAATTTTTCACTACTATTCACTGCCTTGTTTTTTTCAGCAATAAATTTTTCTAATGTTCTTTTTGTTGTTGCTTGCGATTTTTTACAAATATGAGCAATATAGCGTTTATATTTATCCTCGCACAAAAGATTATAAAGAGACTCTAATTCGATAAAATCACCTATTAAGCCAACGGGAATTGATATTTTAGGACTTTCTGTTGTTATTAAACCATATGTTTTAAATAAATTAAATAAACCTCCTTCATAAGCAAACCATAATTCATTAAGTTTAATAATTTGTGCATAAACATCTTTGGTTGGTTCATTTTCTGAAAAAGTATCCTTGTTATACTTAATTTCTTCGACTGCCAAAGCATATTTGAACCTTCTTGTAAAATTCATTAAAAGTCGATAATTTTCTTCGTTTTGTGTAATCTTATTAGCTGTTTCTTTTTTCTCTGTTTTTGAAAAAAATGATCTAATAAGACTAAAGTCCTTAGAAAGCCTGTTGTATTTTTCTTCTATTGTTTCCATGCAAATTTTTATTTATGCAAAAAAGATAAATTATTTTTACTTTTACAAATTTTTAAGTGAGTATTTTTAATTTTATGCTGTCCGCAGGTTTTTAAATTTGCCGACATAAACTAATCCGTTGCCTGTGTCCCCACAGGCAACCGAAAAAACCCTACCCCTTCCTCCTCAAAACCACCGATTCCAAATAAGACTCATTCAACAAATCAATCATTTTATTCCAAGACTCAAAGTCCGCTTTTTTAACCAATAAGGTATCCAAATAAAAGGTTTTTTGCAAAATAATTCGCCCTTTTTCCTGCAAATAGTTCAGTTCAAAACCAAAAAATTCCTGTGCAAATTTTTGGTTTGGCGGCAAATAATTCACCTGATAACCTTCGGGAATTTGCAAATAAGTTGTATTTTTTTCTACAAATTTGTACTCGTGTTCTTTGTCCAATAAACGTTCAGAAAGGTTGAAAAACGCATTTTGATATTTTTTGTCCAAATGCAAATTCAAATAAATAGAATGGTTTGTTTTTTTTGCATAATCGGCTATTTCATAGTCATATTCTATCTTTGTTAGCGAATCTTTGTATGCCAAATTTCTGATTTTATGACTTTTCAAAGCAAATTGTGCATTTCCTTTTTGCAATAATTGCGCAAGCATTTCTTCTTGTTTTTTTGCCGATTCACTGCCGATCAGTTGGCTGACTTCAATTTTTTGATAACCCGAAAAAGTGGCGTTTCCTTTGCCTAAAAGCATATTTTCACGCAATTCCAAAAAATTAATGTCTTCATAAACATTACTTTCTTTGGGCATAATTGGCACTTTGACAAGTTCGTAATGTTGGCTGTCGATGGCAATCAAAGCCTCTTTTCCTTGAATAAAACTCGTGGGCATTCCCAAAGGCACAAACTGCTGTAAGAATAAGGCAAAGCGCGGCTACCAATCCAAGTCAAACTCGCAGGAATGCCCGCCATATTCAACATTTGGGTCGTAATGCTTGCCATGTCTTTACAATCCCCATATCGGCGAGAACAAACTTTTGCGGCTTCGGTAGGCACAAAACCCGACATTCCATCTTCAAAAGCCACATATTTGATGTGATCTTGTACCCAATAAAATATTTTTTGCGTTCTTTCCTGATCCGTTTTTGCATTCAAAACCAATGAATCCACCAAAATTTTAAGGTTTCCATCAATATTTTTGTTAATATCTTTGACTAAAAACTGATACCAAGAAAACAGTTCATGAACGTTGCTCAACACTTTTTGCGTTTTGCCTTCTTTCAAATATTCGTCAATATAAATGACAATGTGCGGAACGTAATGGCTAATTGAGGGTGCGTCGTCCTCGAAATTATATTTTTCCATATTTTCTGCTTTCCAAGTATAAACTACATTTTTTCCTTCTTTTTTTTGGGAAAAACGAATTTTTTTGTGTTGATCATGAAAAACTTTGTAGTTAATTTTTACTTCCGCAGGCACAGAAACCGAAAATTCTGAATTTTCCAAAGGCATATAAGAACTGAAATAAAACGCCCCCAAAAAGTGCGGATCGTTAATAATTTCGTTGTAAGAAATAACGGCGCGGCTACCAATTTCTACTTTTGGATAAATAATATGCTTGATTTTGGTGTCGTCATAAAAAATTCCTGCCTGAAATTCCGATTTGGTTTCGATGTTGGTTACGGGCATTTTTTTGTATTTTTTGCCGTCAATGGTCAAAATACAAGCGTCTATGTCCTGAATTTCGCTAAAAGTGTTGCTAAAATGGATATATTCGTCGGCATAATTTTGAGATTCGGAAAGCAACAATTTATCTACATAATGCGAATTGCTAATTTTGAGTTTTCCGTCATTGATCTCGATCAAAATTCGTTCTTTTTTGTCGAGCATAATTGCGCTTTCTTGTGGATATTTCTGTTTGAATTTTTCGTAAATATTTTTTTGTGCAAAAACAAATTGACTAAACACGAAAAAAAAACAGTAAAAGCAGAAAAAAACGATCCTTAGAAACATAGTTTTATGTAATTTTTATGCAAAAATAATACTTTTTTTGGTAAAAAAATTTATAACTTATCAGATGGAATACAAATACTTAGCTTACGAAAAAAACTCAATTTTAAGGATAAATTTTTAAACAATTTGAAACTATTTAGGCTTATTTCTTGTGATTATGGAAATATATTTGAATACTTTAGTTTTGAAAAGGAAATCTTAGCAAAAAATAAGAATTACTTATTTTCCTAAAAAAGTGATAGAAATTAGCAAAAAATATGATTTTTCTCGCAATTTTGAGCAAGTTCTATCATAATTATTGTATTTGGCAAGGTTTTATCTAATTTTACAAGACATAAACTAAATATAGATGAAAGAATTTAGTCATAAAACAAATCTGTTATTGTTGCTTTCGCTGGTTTTGATTTTGGTTAATATATTAACCGTTTTTTCAGAATGGGAAACTTCTGGTGCAGAAAATTCTTTAAGTAAAAACTCAATAAGCATTGTTTTGAATTTGGCTTGGGTAGAAATAGGGATTTTGTTGTTAAACGTGATCATTACCAGTAGTATTTTTTTTATTATTTACCTAAAAATTATTTTGCCTTTGCGTCAGGCGGCGATTGCTACGCAAAAAGCAATTTCTATTGACGAAGTTTTGGAACGCCATAAAATAAACCTTGATGATGTTAGTTATTTGAAAAATGCAGTAGAAATACTTTGTGAACGTGAAATGCAAAACCAATGGCAGAACAATGGTTTTGTGCAATTATCTAGTATTTTGAACGAAAATTATGCGGTTCAACAGAAATTAGGCGAAAATATAATTTCTTTTTTACTCAATTATCTTGATGCCAATGCAGGCGCAATGTATTTGGTTAGCGAAAGCAAAGCCGAATTTATTAGAATTTATGCCACAGGTTATGCCCAATATCCTGCCAATCGTTGTTCTTTGTCGGAGGGTTTGTTGGGAAGTGTTTATAAGCAAAACCAAATGTTTCACATTACCGAAAATATTGGAAAAAACCATTTTGTAGGGACACCGTTTTTGAAAATTCAAGCCAAAAGTTTGATTTTATTGCCTTTATTTCACGCAAACAAGGTGCAAGGAGTGATCGAACTTGTGTTTGCAATGGAAGTAAACAAAGAAAAAATTACTTTGCTAAAAAGTTTAAGCCCAAATTTGGCTGCCAATTTAGCTGCTTCCAAACACGATTTTAGAATGAGGCAAATGCTCGAACAATCTCAAGATATGTCGAATACTTTGCAACAACAAGAAGAAGAATTAAGGCAAAATTTGGAAGAACTTCAAACCAATAGTGACCAAATTAAAGAGCAAATGCGAGAAATGACTTTGATCAAAAATGAGTTGGCTTCAAGAATAGAACTTCTCGATCAGACTGCATTGCTCACAGAATCAGACATTTATGGAAATATTATTTACGCAAATGAGGCTTTTTGCAAAATTTCTCAATATACTCTGCAAGAATGTGTTGGAAAACCGCATAGTTTGGTCAGACATCCTGACACGCCCAAAGAAGTTTTTGAACAAATGTGGAAAACCATTAAAAGTGGTAAAATATTTACAGCAACCTATAAAAATAAGGCAAAAGATGGCAGTAGTTATTGGGTAGAAGCCTATATTGCCCCTGTTTTTGACGATAATAACCAAATCATAAAATATATTGGAATCCGACTCAACGTTACAGAAAGGGTAGAAAGAGAAATACAAGTCCAAAAACTTTTGCAGGAATCGCAGGAACAGCAGACAGAATTGCAAACCAAAAAAGAAATTTTAAAAGAAAATATAAAAGAGTTGCGAGCCAGCGAAGAAAAAACTTTGCAACAGGTCAAACTTTTAGAAATTGCCAAAAACGAACTAAAATCTCGGATTGATGTATTAAATAGTGCCGCAATCGTAACAGAATCAGACCTTTACGGAAATATTATTTACGCAAATCAAAAATTTTGTGAAATTAGCAAATATACTTTGGAAGAGTGCATTGGCAAACCTCACAGCATTCTTCGCCATCCTGATGTGCCAAAAGAGGTTTTTCGTCAAATGTGGCAAACCATCAAAAGTGGCGGTATTTTTAAAGGAATTCTTCCAAACAAAAATAAATACCAAGAAGATTATTGGGTAGATGCCACCGTAGCACCTGTTTTGGACAGCAAAGGCATTCCGATCAAATATATAAGTGTTCGTTTTGACATTACCAAACAAGTAAATCAGGCAAAACAGATCGAAACTTTGCTTGAAAATGCTTTGGCGGGTAACAAAAAATTGCAAGAACAAGAGGCAGATTTGCGAAAATCAAACGAACAATTAGAAGAGTCCAGCAATTTGTTAGAACAAGCCAACCAAACCTTAGAGCAAAAAGTGCTAAGACGCACCGCAGAAATTTCGGCGCAAAAAGAACAAATAGAAAGCAGTATTCGATATGCCAAACGAATCCAAGAGGCAATTTTGCCAACTTTGGAAGAAATGCATGAAGAATTGCCTAATTTGTTTGTCCTTTATTTGCCAAAAGACATTGTTTCAGGAGATTTTTATTGGTTCAAAAAGCGAAAACACCAACTATTTTTGGCTGCCGTAGATTGCACAGGTCATGGTGTGCCTGGTGCAATGTTGTCCATGATCGGGGAAAGCATTTTGAGTTACATTGTGGGCGAATTAGGAATTTTTGCTCCTCAAGAAATTCTATCTTTGATGCACGATTTGGTAAAAAGGCAACTCAAACAAAATCAATACTCAAAAGTACGAGATGGCATGGATTTGGGGCTTTGTATGCTTGATACAGTCAAACAAGAATTGCAATTTGCAGGCGCAAATAACCCATTGGTTTATATTCAAAATGAGGTTTTGACTGTTATCAAAGGCGATAAATTGCCTATTGGAGGCTTTCAACTACAAAACGAAAGAAAGTTTACTTTGCACAGCATCGATATTTCTCAAAAAACAAATTTCTATCTTTACACAGATGGTTATGCGGATCAATTTGGGGGAGCAGAGGTCAAAAAATTTATGTCTAAAAACTTGCATAATTTATTGTTAGAACTTCATTTTTTACCCGCAGACGAACAAAAAAATAGGCTCGAAGAAAACATTAAACAATGGAAATTGGCAGGAAAAAGCAAACAAATTGATGACATTACTTTGATTGGTGCAGTTTGGGGAAAATAAAATTTCATTGTTTATAAAAAATAGAAAATTCTAAACAAAATTATTTTCTATTTTTTATATTTGTAAAAAAAAACGTCATGAATTATCCTTCCAAACTCATCGAAGATGCAGTAGTTGAAATTAGCAAATTGCCGAGCATTGGCAAAAAAACGGCAATGCGTTTGGTTTTGCATTTGCTCAAACAAGACCCCGATGTGAGCATTGCGCTGGCGGAGTCTTTGGTAAATTTGCGAACAAAAATTAGGTATTGCACAGAATGTCATCATATTTCTGACCGAGCAATTTGTAGTATTTGCGAAGACGACAAGCGAAACCAACACACAATTTGTGTGGTAGAAGATACGCCTGACGTGATTGCCATCGAAAATACTTTGCAATATAACGGACTTTATCACGTTTTGGGCGGTTTAATTGCCCCTTTAGATGGTATTTCACCTTCTGACCTAAACATTCAGACTTTGATCAAAAGGGTTTCGCAGGGAAATGTGAAAGAAATTATTTTTGCCTTGAGTGCCACAATGGAAAGCGATACGACAGCCTTTTATATTACCAAAAAATTGCAAGATTTTGATGTGAAAATTAGCACCATTGCGCGCGGAATTCCTGTGGGCAGCGAATTGGAATACACAGACGAAATTACTTTGGGCAGGAGTATTTTGGCGCGGGTGAAGTATCAGTAAATCAAGTAGTTATGAAATTTATATTCAGAAAAGCCCAAAAACAAGAACTAAATAAAGCCCTAAATTTGCTTTTTTTGGCAGCGCAAAGGCTCAAAGAAAAAGGCGTAAATCAATGGAGATTTTGGCTAAATCCGAGTCAAGAAAAAATAAATTGGGTTGAAGAAGGCTTTACAAATCAAGAATTTTATTTTGTTCAAAACCAAGATCAAGAAATATTTGCCATGTTTAGGTTGATGCCAAAAGACGAATTATATTGGGGCAAACAAGAAAAAAATGCCTTTTATATACATTCTTTGGTGGTTGATCCTGCTTTTGCGGGCAAACAAATCGGACAACAAATTATTTGGCAAATAGAAACAGAATTGATAGAAAAAGGCGTTTTTACATTAAGATTGGATTGTAATTCTGCGAGCCTTTCACTTTGCCAATACTACGAAAAATTGGGTTTTAGAAAAGTTGGCGAAAAACAAATGCCCGATTCTTTGAATAATTTGTATGAAAAAGAGTTGCCAGAATCCAAAAACCAAACAAAGACTTTTTACGCTTCTTCTCGGCAGGAATGGCGAATGTGGTTAGAAAAAAATCATCAAACAGAAAATTCAGTTTGGCTAATTATCTACCGAAAAGAAAGCGCAATTTCAAGCGTATATTATTCTGAAGCAGTAGATGAGGCACTTTGTTTTGGTTGGATAGACAGCAAGGCAAATAAGCGAAATGAGTTAAGTTTTTATCAGTTTTTTTCAAAAAGAAACCCAAAAAGCAATTGGAGCAAAGTCAATAAAGAAAAAATTGCCAAATTAGAAAAACAAGGTTTATTGACGGCATCAGGATTGGAAATGGTTGAAATTGCACAAAAAACAGGCACTTGGACAGCATTGGATTTGGTCGAAAACATTCATATTCCTGCGGATTTGCAAACCTTATTTGATCAAAATAAGGCGGCTTTTGAAAATTGGGGAAATTTTTCTCGTTCTTCCAAACGTGGTATTTTAGAATGGATTTTGAACGCCAAACGCGAAGAAACACGCCAAAAAAGAATAAAAGAAACGGTAACACTTGCAGAAAAGAATTTGAAAGCCAATCAATTTATAAAGAAAAACTAAAATCATGACAAAAACAATTTTGTTAATTTTGCTTATTTTGACTGTTCAAATGGCAAGAGCGCAAAGCAATTTGATTCAAAATTCTAGTTTTGAAGATTTGAAAAATCCAAACATTTCTTCTATGCGAATTGCGGATAATTTGCATCATTGGCAGGAGGTGGCTGTTGGAGATATTGGCTATGTTCACCCAAAATCTGCATACCTAAAACCCAATCAAAACCCCTATGGAAAGCAGGAAGCACGTACAGGAAAAGGGCTTATTATGCTTAAAATAGCTGCTTTGCCACTAAGCGGAGGCGATAATTACGGAGATTTAAAACGATATTATTTGCAAACACAATTAAGCCAAAACCTTCAAAAAGGAAAAAAATATCACTTCGAATTTTATGTAAATTGGGCAGAACGTTCTACCCTTGCTATTGCCAATATTTCGGCTTTTTTTCTTGAAAAACCCATTATAAAACTTGCAGATTCGCCCAAAAAACGAATGTATAGACACGAACAAAGTAGCAGTGGCGAAAGTCTTGATCAGATCAGAATGTCGGCTGTGCAAACGATTGATTATTTCAAAAACGAAACTGACACAGTGATCAAAAACGAGCAAGATTGGACAAAAATTGAAGGAGAATTTATTGCTAAAGGCACTGAAAAAGTGCTAATTTTGGGTTGTTTTGATATGCAAAAAGAGTTAAAATACGAAATTAAACGCAAACAAAAATTTAATTGGTATGATGCTTTTTATTTTGTTGATGATATTGCTTTGTACGAAATCAAAGAAGATCAACCCGAAAATTTATTCGTAGAAAAGCCATCAATTAGCACAAGCGGCAGCAAACAAGAAATTGTTCAGGCTTTAGACAGCGGAAAAAATGTAATTTTGGCAAATGTAAATTTCGAACACGAAAAACACGATTTATTGTCCAATTCTTTTGCTGAATTGAACAAAATAAAAAGCATTTTGCAAGAACATCCCAACATTAAAATCGAGATTCAAGGACATACTGATCAAGTTGGAGATAGCATTTTTAATCAAATACTTTCTACCAAAAGAGCGCAAGCCGTTTGCGATTATTTGGTAGCCAAAGGCATCGACCCAACGCGAATGATCGTTTTTGGCTTTGGTTATTTATTCCCAATTGCTTCCAATCGTACTTCTGCGGGCAGACGTAGAAATAGGCGAGTGAGCATTAGGCAAAAGAAATAGACTTTTTTTTATTTAATTTTAAGTATCATTTTTTAATTTTTTTTATAAACAAACCTAATGAATAACCAATAAACTTTCAGAAAATGCTTTTTTCCCTGATTCTAACCTGAATACATATTTTTCCGTTGGAAAATTGCTCTCCTCAATAAAAAATTAAAGACAATCATTTCGCTTTCAAAATAATTTGCATTTTCGCCAAAAAAATTGTATGTTGCACGCAAAATTTTTTTGTGCAATGGAAACTATGACTGATTTTAAAGTAGAACTTCGCAACCTGCGAATCAAAGATTTTCCAGACCTAACCGAAGCCATGACTGAAGCCTATTCAGGCATGGGCGAAGACGCTTGGACAGAAAAAGAAATTGAAAATTTGCTTAGCATTTTTCCTGAAGGGCAAATTTGTGTGATGATCAACGGAAAAGTAGTGGCTTGTGCCTTTTCTTTGATCGTAAATTACACCAAATATGGCGATAATCATACTTACAAACAAATTACGGGAAATTCTATGTTCACTACACACGATCCTGAAGGCGATGTTTTGTACGGAATAGATTTGTTTGTTCACCCCGATTTTCGGGGAATGCGTTTGGCGCGCAGGTTGTATGATGCCCGCAAAGAACTCTGCGAAAACCTAAATTTAAGAGCCATTGTGGCAGGAGGCAGAATCCCAATTTACAGAGATTATGCCGACGAATTGACCCCAAAACAATACATCGAAAAAGTAAAATTTAAGGAAATTTACGATCCTATTCTTACTTTTCAACTCTCAAATGGTTTTCACGTAAAAAAAGTTTTGACCAATTATTTGGAAAACGATACGCAATCCAAATCTTACGCCACCCTAATCGAGTGGAACAATGTTTATTATGAAGAACACGAAAATTTGATCAATGCCAAAAAATCGGTGATCAGGCTTGGTTTGGTGCAATGGCAGATGCGGAATTTCTCAAAATTGGAAACTTTGATCGAACAAATCGAGTTTTTTGTCGATGTAGTTAGCGATTACCAATCCGATTTTATTTTGTTTCCCGAACTTTTCAATGCGCCGCTGATGGCAAAATACAACCATCAAGCCGTTCCGCAAGCGATCCGTTCTCTTGCAAAATTCACTGAACCTTTAAGAAAAAAGTTTTTGGAATTTGCCGTTACCTACAACGTGAACATTATTACGGGCAGTATGCCAATTTTGGAAAACGGAAATTTGTATAACATTTCGTATTTGTGCAGACGTGACGGAAGTTGGGATTTTTACAACAAAATTCATGTAACACCAAATGAAGCAGAATCTTGGGGAATGATGGGCGGTTCTAAATTGGGCGTTTTTGATACAGATTGCGGAAGAATTGGCATTTTGATTTGTTATGATGTCGAATTTCCTGAACTTTCGCGCTTGTATGCAGAAGAAGGAGTCGAAATTTTGTTTGTGCCTTTTTTAACAGA
>RDXG01000192.1 GCA_004292785.1 Bacteroidota bacterium | reverse complement strand
TTCCAAACCCAAGTATCAATAAAAGCCTGTGCTTGTGCCTTGTCTTCTTTGCCCAAATTGTTATAAATTTGGTTATAATTCCGTTTAGAATTGAAAGGCGGATCGATGTAACACAAATCTACGCTTTCATCTTTGATAAATTTTCGGAAATTTTCTAGGTTATCTCCGTAAAAAAGTTGGTTTTTCATTTTTGTTTTTTTATTTAGTTTACGTTTGGCAAGGTCATTCGACCATTGCCAACGTTTTATATCTTAAAAAAATAAACGAACAGGAATATTCGTTTTATAATAAATTTTCTAAATTATCTCCGTAAAAAAGTTGATTTTTCATGAGTTTGACTTCGTAAAAATTTCTCAAAAAAAGCAAAAAAACATTGAAAAACCTAAATATTTTCAAATACAAATTTTATTTTGCTAAACAATAAAAAAAATATTCCAAAAAAATAGTAAATTTATAAAAAAAAGAATATTATTGTTTATCGAAAAAAATTTAAAAAATCTTGACCAATGAAACCAACACGTGTATTTGACTTTTTATACTACCAACTCGAAAAATATCCGATTGCAAATGCTTTCAGTAGCAAAATAAACGGTAAATGGGTGGGCTACAGCACCCAGCAAATGGTTGAAATTGTAAATTCTTTGAGTTTGGGTTTGTTGCAATTAGGCATCAACAAAAATGACAAAGTAGCCATCATTTCGCCAAACCGTCCTGAATGGAATTTTGTGGATTTAGCGATTCAGCAATTAGGGGCGGTAAGCGTACCAATGTATCCGACCATTTCCATCGAAGATTATAAATATATTTTCAATGATGCGGGTGTAAAAATTGTTTTTGTTTTTGACAAAGAGTTACATAAAAAAGTGGCAACTGCTATCCAAAGTTTAGAAACTGCTCCCAAAGTTTTTTCTTTTGAAAAAATAGAAGGCGTATCACATTGGAAAGAAGTAGAGGAATTAGGAAAAAAAGGAGATGTAAAAATCTTAGAACCACTCAAAAAAGCCGTTCAACCTTCCGATTTATTGACTTTAATTTATACTTCTGGAACGACAGGCAGACCGAAAGGCGTAATGCTTTCTCATAATAATGTGTGTACCAATGCCATGAGTGTGGTTAAAGCTCTTCCGTTGGATGCAGGAAAATCTCCTATATTGAGTTTTTTGCCTTTGTGCCACATTTACGAAAGAACAGCAAGTTATTTTTATATGTTTATGGGTTGTAGTGTGTATTATGCAGAAAGCATGGAAACCATTGCTGCCAATATTGTGGAAGTAAAACCGCATTGCTTTACAACTGTGCCTCGACTTTTGGAAAAAGTGTACGACAAAATTGTTTCAAAAGGCAAAGCATTGACAGGAATCAAAAAAGCATTGTTCTTTTGGGCATTGGAATTGGGTTTGAAATACGAACCGCATTTGGAAATGGGTTGGTGGTATGATTTTCAGTTAAAAATTGCCAACAAACTCATTTTTAGCAAATGGCGTGAGGCTTTAGGCGGACAGTTGCGTTCTATTTCTAGCGGTTCTTCGGCTTTGCAACCAAGATTGGCAAGGGTTTTTTGGGCAGCAGGAATCAAAGTTTGCGAAGGTTATGGCTTAACCGAAACTTCGCCTGTAATTACAGCAAATTTGCCACAAAAAGAATTTACAAGAGTGGGTACAGTGGGTTTGGTTATTGAAGGCGTAGAAGTGAAAATTGCAGAAGATGGCGAAATTTTGTGCAAAGG
>RDXG01000347.1 GCA_004292785.1 Bacteroidota bacterium | reverse complement strand
GTTTATTTGGCAAACGACAAAGTTACGGCTTTGTACGGAACGGCAGGTTCGATGGCTATTTTCTTGATTTGGGTCTATTATTCTTCGGCAATTTTGTTTTTTGGAGCAGAATTTATCAAAGTTTATGCCCAAAGAAAAGGCGAATTGGCAAGTTAAGTAATAAATGACAATTATCAGATACCTCAAAGGGATCGGATAATTTTGATTAGGTTTTAATCAAATTTTTTTATGTATTACAATTATTTTTTTAAAAATATTCAAATCCAAACTCAACGTATGGAATCAGTTGTTTGTATAGATGGCGTGGTGGGCGCAGGAAAAACCACTTTGGGCGAAATTCTTGCCCAAGATTTGGGACTAGTTTTTTTCAGAGAACCTGTCGACAACAACCCGCTTTTGTCCAAATTTTATCACGATCAGGAACGATATAGTTTTCCGATGCAAATTTATTTTTTGAACAAACGTTTTAAAATGCTCAAAGAATCTCAATCTTTAAAAGGTTGCGTGATGGACAGAAGCATTTATGGAGACGTGATTTTTGCTAGACTTTTGCTCATGGAAAACAAAATGTCGCAAGAAGAATTTGATTTGTACGAGGATTTACTCAAAAATATGCTCGAACACGTTGCCAAACCGCAACTCATGGTGTATTTGGACATCACAGTCGACAACGCCATTGCCAGAATTAAGGAGCGCGGCAGAGATTACGAACAAGCTGTTCCAAGACGTTATTGGGAACAACTCAACGAACAATACAATGAATATTTTAACCATTACAATTTTTCTGAATTGTTGGTTTTAGATGTAAACAAGGCAGATTTCAGAAAAAGCGGAGAAGTTCGCGAATATGTTTTGGATAAAATTAAAAGCAAATTGTTGGCAGAAACTGTAACAAATTAATTTCCTTACTTTTCCAAAATAAAAGTTATCAGCGTGCTTTAAAAATCACAAAAACCACAAAAAAAATGAAAAAAAATTTTGCAAATCTTTGTTTTTTGCTATTGTTGAGTTTTCAATTAGTTGCTCAAAACAAAGATTTCTTATGTGTTCCTTACAAACAATTCGGGAAAGTTTTGCCCACGCACACAGAGGCAGATTTGATCAGAATCTTTGGAAAAACCAATGTAGTGCGAGATTCTTTTTTTGTAGAAGGCGATTTTGCACACTTAATTACTACCGTTTTCAAAGGAAAAGCCGAACAATTTTCTATTTTTTGGAAGGAAGAAAATCCGCCTTTCAAAAAACCGATGTCGGTGAGCTGTGATGCCAAAAAATCGCCTTTTTATGTTTTTCAGGGAATAAAAGTTGGTTCACCAATTACCGAATTGGTCAAACTCAATGACGGAAAAGCCTTTGAATTTAGCGGTTTTGGCTGGGATTTTGGTGGAAATTGCTGTTTTAATTTAGTCAATAACAAATTTGACGGGCTAAGTTTCAGACTCAATATGCTTGATAATAATTATCAAAAAATTTCTGAAACAGACCAAAACAAAATCTTAGGTGATCAAATGGTTAAATCCGATCTTCCTATTTTCAAAAAATTTACGCCTTTTATTTCTGAAATAACCATTTCCTTAAATCAATATGAATAAAATGAAAACTAAAAAATGGGTTTGCCTTCTGCTATTTTTCTTGTTTGCAGCAAATATTTTTGCTTTGCCAAAACCTAAATGGGGACAAACGGGGCATCGCGTGATCGGGCAAATTGCTGAAAATCATTTGAGCAAAAAGACCAAACGCAAAATCAATGAAATTTTAGGCAATGAAAGTTTGGCAATGGCAAGCAACTGGGCAGATTTTATCAAATCTGATACAGCTTACAATTACGTTAATTCTTGGCATTACGTCAATATTACCGCAGGAAAAACCTACGAAGAATCTGAAAAAAATCCACAAGGCGATGCCATAGAAGCCATTGAACGTTTGAGCAAAGGCTTAAAATCTGGCAATTTGACCAAAGAACAAAAAATGTTTCATTTGCGAATTTTAGTTCATTTGGTCGGAGATATTCATCAACCTTTTCATGCAGGCAGAAAAGAGGACAAAGGCGGAAACGACATCAAAGTAAGTTGGTTTAAAAAACCGACCAACATACATTCTGTTTGGGATACAGAACTTGTTGAATACCAACAACTTAGCTATATGGAATTTGTTGCCGCCATAGATTTTGCAAACAAATCACAAATTGAAAATTGGCAAAAAACAGGCGTAAAAACTTGGGTAGAAGAAAGTAGATTATTGGCAGAAAAACTGTATGCAGGCGTTCAAAAAGACGAAAACTTGTCGTACCGCTACGATTATCAACACAATGCACTTTTAAAAGAACAATTACTTAAAGGTGGAATCCGTTTGGCAGGTCTGTTGAATGAAATTTTTGAGTAAAATTCAAAAAGACAAATATTTTAATTCATATTTGTCTTTTTTTTATATCTTTTTTTAAGCTGCGGGATTTTTTTGTAACAAATACAGCACAAAAACAATAAAAAGCACGACCACAGACAAAATAGAAATGATTTTCATGGTGTCACTAAACTTGCCTTCTTCTGCTTGTTTTTGGATTGCGCCTTGCAAAGGTTGCAATTCTTTGACAATTTTAAGTTCGGTTTTTACATCATTCAACTCTATTTTTGAGGTATTCAATTCCGTTCTTGCGGTACTCAAATCATTTAACAAAGTAGAAGTTTTGCCTTGAATATCTTTGAGTTCGGTTTGTGAAGTATTGTGTTTTTCGGTCAAAGTTTTGAGATCATATTGAACCGTTTTAAGGTCGTTTTGGGCTACTTTGAGTTGTTCTTGCGCAATGCCTAATTGCTCTTGCGTAGTTTTGATGAGGGCATTTTGTTCTTTATTTCTTTCAGTTAATTCCTTGATTTGCAAGTCTTTAGTTTCAGTAATTTCATAAAGTTTACCTTTGTCTGCGCGCAACTCTTTGTTTTGATGTGCCAAATCTTCCAAAGAACCTTGTTTGTAATCAATTTGTACCAACTTATTTTCGAGTTGTTTTTCTTTTTGATCAAGGCGTTCATTAACTTCCTTTAAGGTGTTGCTCAACTGCTCAATTTGGCTTTCTTGCTGTTTGACTTTGGTTTGATAATCAGTATTTGATTTTTCCAAATTCACCATAATTTCTTCCTGCTCTTTTTCTGCGGCATTAGGACGAGCAATGATGAGCGCGGCGGCTCCAACAATTACCAAAACCACCAAGATTATTTTAGTCATAGAAGACTGTTGAACAAATACATTTTTCACGATTTCTTGAAATTTTTAGTTTTTCAATACAATAATTTATCAAATCGAAACAAATAAGGCATAAAATTATAAAAAATCAAAATGCCAAACAAAAATAATTAACAAGACATTGAAATTAATTATTTTTCTAGTAAATTTTATTTTATAAAACATTGAAAATCAAATATTTATATAAAAAAAAGTATTACTATTTTTTAAAACTATTTTTGCAAATATCTCCACATCAAATCGGCAGCCATTGCAGAGGCACTTTTTGGCGTTTCTGTTTTTTGCCTAAGCAAAGCATAATCCTGCAACACTTTTTGGCGATTTTGTCCCAAGACCAATTCCAATTCTTTACGTAAATTATTGATAGTCAAAGCGTTTTGCAAAAGTTCTTTGACTACTTCCTTGTCTGCAATCAAGTTTACCAAAGAAATAAATTTGATTTTCAAAAATAATTTGCCCAAAAAAAACTGCAAAGCACCTGTTTTGTAACAAACTACCTGCGGAACGTTAAACAAAGCCGTTTCCAAAGTTGCTGTTCCAGAAGTTACCAAAGCCGCCTTCGATACTGAAAGCAAATCGTAAGTTTGATCAAAAACAATTTTTATGTTTTCAAATTTTTCTAAAAGTTTGTAATAATGTGTAGGCAAACTCGAAATTCCTGCCACAACAAATTGATAATCAGGGAAATATTCTGCTACTGCAAGCATTTTGATCAACATATTTTCAATTTCCATCTGCCGACTGCCTGCCAACAATGCAATGATCGGTTTTTGGCTTAATTGGTTGTTTATCAAAAAGTTAGGATTAATTTTGAATTGATTAATGGCATCAAAAATCGGGTTTCCGATATAATCTACTTCATAATCATATTTTTTGTAAAAATCCTTTTCAAAAGGCATAATGACAAACATTTTGTCAATAATTCTTTTGATATTTTTTGCCCTGTCCTGATTCCATGCCCAAACTTTTGGCGAAATATAATAAAAAATTTTAAATCCTTTTTTCTTTGCAAATTCTGCAATTCTAAGGTTAAAACCTGCATAATCGATCAAAATAAGCACGTCGGGCTTAAAAATTAGCAAATCTTTTTTGCAAAAACGAATGAATCCCAAAATTTTAGGCAAATTGGCGATCACTGCCGTAAAACCCATAAAAGCAGTTTCTTTGTAGTGTTTTACTAGCGGAATTCCCAATTTTTCAATTTCTTCACCGCCCCAACATCTAAATTCTGCCTTAGAATCGTGTTTTTGCAAGGCACGAATCAAATTTGAAGCGTGTAAATCTCCTGATTTTTCGCCTGAAATGATGTAATATTTCATTCTACAACGACTTTATACCTGTGTTTTGAATCGGTTTTTTCTATTTTTCCATTTCTGACTCGTCTAAGCAAAAACTCTGTTTTGCCTTTTTTTAAGCCTTTGAACACAAAAATATGCTTTATTTGCTTTTTTTTGTTTAATCCATTTGGCTTTTCTTCTACCAATTTAATAATTTTGGCATCAGGCTTTTCAAAAATAGTCCAGTTATAAGTAGTATCTGCATAGGTGTTCATTTCTACTTCTACAGTCTTGCCTGATTTCACTTTTATCCTTTCGCCTTGATAATATCTCATTTCAGTAGCAAAAAGGCAAAAAATTGTTAAAACAATAACGTATGGCATAGTATTTTTTTTACAAAATTAAATTAATTTAGAAAAAATAAAAATTTTTTTGTGATTAAATGTAAGTCTTCCAATATAAAAAAAAGGCTTACTTTTATAAACGGATTTTACCAACAGTTTACTTTAAAAAATCATTGCAAATTTAAAGTACAAATGAGGAATCATTCATCGCTTTTTCTATCAGAAACTGAAAAAAAAAGTGCAAATCAATGACGTTTTAGAGCATTAGGACTTACGCAATGTAAACAACGCATTCTTGTTTATAGCTTTCAAAGGCACAAACAAGAATGTTTGTGGTACAATTTTGTTCTTTTTTTATTTTTTGCGTAAGTCCTAAACATCATTTTTTATTTTTAAAACACAAATCTAAAAAAAAAATTTCTTTAAATTGTGGAATTTTGCGTTATTGAGTATCTTTAATAAAAACACACTTTAAACAAAGAATTTTATGTTTCAAAAAATTATTTTTCTCACCTTTTTTTGTTTGTTGGCTATGAATGTTTTTGGAAAATCGGGCTACGAAAAGGATTGGCAAAAAGTCGATTCTTTGTTCCAAATTAGGCAATATCAATCGGCTTTAACGATTGTAAAATCGATTTATGCAAAGGCAGATAAAGAATCCAATGCCGATCAGCAAGTCAAATCTGTGGTTTATCAAATCTTTTTGATGAATTATTTGGAAGACACCGAAAAACCAAAAGATGACGAAGATCAAGACGAAGGACTCAAGTTTTTTGCTTTTCTTGACAAAGAAATAGCCAAAGCCAAATCGCCTGTCAAACCGATTTTGCACGTACTCGCCGCCAAAAGTTATTGGACATATTACGAAGAAAATCAGTACGAAATACAAGAACGCACAAACACGCAAAACTTTAATAATCAGGACATTAAAACGTGGGCATTGCAAAATTTTGTGGACAGAATCCAAAGCCATTTTAAAGAATCTTTGAAAGAAAAAACACTTTTGCAACAAACCCCAATCAATACTTTTTTTGAGGTTTTGGGCGCAAATGCAAACGACAAACCCGAAGATTTTGCCAAAAAACAAAATTTGGCTTTGCGACCTACTTTATACGATTTTGTGGTCGATCAAGCCATCGATTTTTTTGCCAATACGCAAATAGATTTGCCAAAACCCGCCTACGCATTCGAGATCAACAAAGCAGAATATTATGCTGATTATCAAGTGTTTAACAAAATAAATTTGGCAAGCAAAGACAGCAACAACAGCAAATTAATGGTTTTGCAACTCTTTCAAGAAGTGTTAAAATTTCATGAAAACGACAGCGATCCAAAAGTGTTGGCGGACTTCGAACTCAAAAGAATTTTGTTTGTTCAGCAACATTCTGTTCTCGAAAATAAGGATCAAATTTATGAAAAAGCATTGAACCAAATTGCTACAAAATTCAAATCTGCGCAAGCCGAATATTTGATTGCTGAAATTTATAGAGACAAAAACGATCTGGTCAAAGCCTTTCAATTAGCGCAAGATTTGATCAAAAAATATCCAAACGAAATTGCGGCAATTAAGGCACGAAATATGATTTTGGACATCAAAAGCAAGAATTTATCTTTGTCTTTGCCACAATACAATCCTACTTTGCGATCCATTTTGTCTAATTTGTCTTACAGAAATTTAACAAATTTGACCTGCAAAATTGTTGTCCGAAAAGATGATGACATGGAAAAACTCAATGATTACCGACTCGAAAAATCTGAAGACAGAATCAAAGAAATTTTTGCCCGAAAATCTGTTCGCCAATGGAATATTAAATTGCCAGAAAGCCCTGATTTTCAACAACATAGCGCAGAAATGAAAGTTCCCGATCTCGATCTTGGGCAATATTTGATCGTCATTGTAGATTCTAGCAGTTTGGAACTCAAAAGAACGATTGCTTATCAAGTTTTTGATGTATCGAATTTAATGTTTACGCAACGCATAAGCAAAGACGGCGGCAACGAATTTTATGTTTTGGATCGAAATTCAGGGCAGGCTGTGCCAAATGTGCAAACCAAAGCCACAAAATATACCTACGATTACAGAAAAGGAAAGTACGATACCCAAACCATCAAAAGCGATCCGACAGACAAAGATGGCTATGTAAAAATTCAGGCTTGGGGAAAAACGCAAAACCAATCTTACGATTATTCCTATTTGCAAGTAGATTTTTTGTTGGGCAAAGACAAAGTTTCTACCGCAAATATAACCAATGCCTTGCGAGAAAAACCCGATTTTGTGCAAAAAAATGCGTTTTTCTTTATGGACAGAGGCATTTACAGACCTTCGCAAACCATTTATTTTAAGGCGGTTTTGTTGGAAAACAGAACAGGAAAACGAACAATTTTGCAAAAACAAAAGGTCGAAGTCAGATTTTATGATGTCAATGATCAAATGATTGCAACGCAAACATTGACTAGCAACGATTACGGCACAATTTCAGGCACTTTTACCGCACCGCAAGGCGTTTTGAACGGAAATATGAGCATCGACATCGATGGTTTTTCGTGTAGCAACAACGATTTTTCGGTGGAAGAATACAAACGCCCAAAATTTGAAGTTAAAATAGAAAACCCAAAAGAAAGTTTCAAATTAGGTGATTTGGTAAAAGTAAAAGCAAATGCGTTGGCTTTTTCGGGTGCTAAAATCACAGACGCAAAAGCGGTTTTTAGGGTCGTCAGAAAAACAAATTTGCCTTATTGGTATGCTTGGTATTACCCTTCGATCAGCGTTGCAGACATGGAAATTGCCAAAGGCGAGGTCAAAACCAACGAAAACGGCGAGGCAATCATCGAATTTACGGCAATTCCCGATTTATCTGTTTCAAAAGATGGCGAACCTGTTTTTAATTACGAAATTTCTGTAGATGTAACCGACTTAAATGGCGAAACGCAATCGTCTGCAACAACGGTTAGCGTAGGTTATAAAGCCTTGATAATCAGTACAAACATTTACGAAAAAGTAAATAAAGACGAAAAAAATATTTTTAGTATTTCCACAAGAAATTTGAGTGGCGAAGATCAAATTGCGAAAGGAAATTACAGTATTTTCCGTTTGAAAAACCCTGAAAAATTGTTTAGAGAAAGACGTTGGAGCAAACCCGATCAATTTTTGATGGACAAAAACGAATTTTACGCCACTTTCCCGACTGACGCTTACGACCAAGAAAACGACCAGAGCAAATGGGAACGCCAATTAGTTACTACTTCTGCCTTTTCTACGCCTGAAAAAGCGGTTATTGATTTGGCAAAACTCGATCAAGGCGTTTATTTTTTAGAAATCAAATCGCAAGATCAAGCGGGAGAAAATGTGCAATCTTCGCAATATTTTACGGTTTTTTCTGAAAAAGCAAATAAATTGCCCTTTTTGCAAACTTTTTCTTTTCAACCTTTGAAAGTATCGGGAGAACCCAACGAAACCGCCAAATTTTTGATCGGGACTTCGTATAGAAATGCCCATATTTTGTATGAAATTGAACATGAAAACGAAATCGTAGAAAAAAAATGGTTAAAAATTTCTGAAAAACAAGAACTTTTAGAAATTCCTATTTTGGAAAAATATCGTGGAAATTTTGGTTTTCATGTAACTTTTGTGATGGAAGATCGCATTTATCAACATTCGCAAACGGTTTCTGTGCCTCATAGCAACAAAGAATTGGACATCGAATTTGAAACTTTCAGAAATAAATTGTTGCCAAACGAAAAAGAACTACGATGCCTCGCTAGATGCTTTTAGGGCAAACAGTTTTGACTTTAACGCTTTGGATTACAACAGTTTATCTTTGGGCTGGTCGGCTTCGCAAAATTTTAGTTTGATTGCTACCCAACTCAAAACTTATTGGAATTTGCCAAGATTGGAAGTTCCTTCCATCAATTATCCCGCTTTAAATACCTTTGGAATTGCTTTGGGCAACAATTACAACAGAAGGTACGGAAGAATGATGTATGATGGTGCTGTTGGTTCTGCTTATGAAGACGACATGGCAGGCAGTTCTGGAGATGAGGCAGAAAGCCCACAAATAGTAAGAAATATGAGAAAAGAAGCGTCTGTGGAAAGGGCATTACCCATATCAAGTACAAGTGAAGAAGTCTTTTCTATTTCAGAGGAAGAACCCAATATTCAATCCAAATCCAAACCAAAATCCAATTTGGATCAAGTAAAAGCTCGTACCAATCTGAACGAAACCGCATTTTTTTATCCAAATTTGCAAACTGATTCGGAAGGAAATTTGGTGATCGATTTTCAAATGCCAGAGGCTTTGACTCGTTGGAAAATGCTCGGTTTTGCGCATACAACCGACCTAAAATATGGTTTTACCCAAAAAGAATTGATTACCCAAAAAGAGTTGATGGTTGTTCCAAATCAGCCCCGATTTTTTAGAGAAAACGAC
>RDXG01000346.1 GCA_004292785.1 Bacteroidota bacterium | reverse complement strand
TGAAGATTTTGTAGAGAAAAATTTGGCAGAAAACGAAAGAAATAAAGCCAAAATTATTCTAAAAGATCAGGAAATTGCTCAAAATAAATTGGATTTGCAACAAAAGGAGCTTGATCTGAAACAAAAAGATCAAAAACTGTTCGAAACAGCCAAAGAACTTAAACGTTTGGGTTTGCATTTTGAACAAATTAGTAAATTAACAGGTTTTTCGTTTGAGCAAATCCAAAATTTAGATTAAGATTTTAAGGATTTCTGTTTTTTTTTTAGTAAATTGATGCAGGCAAATAAAAAATTGAAATCAATTAAAAAAATCTAGTCAAAGTATTTTGGCTTACTAATTAAGATTTATGAACATTCGTTTATTCTTTTTTATAGGTTTCTTTTTTTGCCTTTTTCAGGCAAAATCGCAGAGCAAAGATCAGTTACTTTTTGAGGCTGAAAAATATTTGACAGACCAAAAATACCAAAATGCCATCGAAAAACTAGAAAATTTGCTAAAAATAGATAGCAATTATCAAAAAGCATATTATCAGTTGGGAATTGCATATTTGGAAAATAATCAACCAAGCAAAGCAAAAAAATGCTTTCTCAAACTCAACGAGGTAGAAAGTTTGTTTGATGATTACGATTTTTGGTATGGAAAAAACTGTTATTACTTAAATGATTTTTCTTCGGCAAAGAAGTTTTTAGAGCAATATTTACAAAAAAATAAGAAAAAATTTGTAAAAGAGGCTAAAAAAATGCTCCCTTTTGTTCAAAATGGACTAAAAATTATGGAAAATGCCAATAATTATTTAGTAGAACATTTGGACTCGACCATCAACACGCCAGAATCGGAATATGGAGCTTTGCCGACCAGAGATTTCAAAAAAATGATTTTTACAAGACAATCACAAGCATTAAACAAAAGCGAAAAAACCTTAGAAAAAAACATCATGACTGCCGAACTGAGTCCGCAAGATACTTGGTTAAAAGCTGAAAAAATAAATAATAACGAAACTTCTAGCGGCTATGACGCAGCAATTCAGTTGCTTGACGCAGACCGAAAAATGTTGGTTTATCAAGACGGCGACCTAAAAATTACGGAATATGTGGACGGGGAATGGAAAATTCCTGTCATGCTCAAAGAGGGAGTCAATACGCCTGAATCAGAAAAATATGCTTGCATTTATGATCACGGAAACCGAATTATTTTTTCTTCGAATTTCGAACAAAAAAAACATTTGGATTTGTACGAATCGGTTTTGCAAACTGACGGAACTTGGGGCAAACCCGAACCTTTGGAAAATCTAAATACTTCCGAAGACGAAGATACTCCATACATCACAGATGGCGGGAAAACGCTTTATTTTTGTTCAAAAGGGCATTTATCGATGGGTGGTTTCGATATTTTCAAATCTACTTTTGACCCTGTGCGCATGGCCTGGACTACGCCTGTAAATTTGGGAACGCCAATAAATTCGGCACAAGACGATATGTTTTTTACTTTGCAAGGCGAATTGGGTTATTTGACTTCAAATAGAGGAGATGGGCAAGGAATGGAGGATATTTATCGGGTATATTTGTTTTCGAATATCAAATTGAAAGGAAAAGTTTTGGAACGGTCTACCAATAAAGCATTGGCAAATTGCAAATTAAAATTTACAAGTTTGCATAAAACTCTAGAAATTATGACCGATTCTAAGGGAAATTATGAAGTTTTATTGCCTTTTCACGAAAAAATGCACGTCAGTGTTTTCAAAAATGACCTTCCCATGTACGAAGAAGATTTGCTGCTTACCATCAACGCCAAAAGACCGCAGTTGCTTAACCGAAATTATTACATTGGGCAAGCTGATGAAAGTTTGGAAACCAGCCCAGAATCCAAAAAATATCAACTTCAAGGCATCATCACAGACAAAAAAACAAAGCAAAGCATGGCTGCAAATTTGCTTTTTGTGGCAGATAATTTTTCTTATTCCGATTCTAGCCAAAGCAACGGAAAATATGACTTTTTTTGGAAAGCCGATCAAGAAAAATATACTTTGACCGCTATGAAAAAAGGCTATTTTTACGAATCTCATGAGTTTATTGTCAATGAAAATACCAACGAAAAAATTGAGTTGAATTTGTCTTTGCAAGCCATCGAAAAAAATAAAACTTTTGTCTTGAAAAATATTTATTTTGGTAGCAATTCTGATCAAATCAAATCTGAGTCTTATCCAGAATTAAACCGATTTTTGGCTTTTTTGAAATTAAATACAGACCTAAAAGTCGAAATTTCAGGACATACAGACAATATGGGCAACGCTTCTGCCAACCAAATACTTTCAGAAAAAAGGGCAAAAGCTATCGCTAACTATTTGATAGACAAAGGCATAGAACAAAATCGTTTGCAAAGTTTGGGCTACGGTGCTAGCAAACCTTTGGTCAGCAACGATGACGAACTAGAAGGCAGAGAATTGAATAGGAGGATTGAAATAAAAATTTTATAAAAATTTGCGTTTGCTAATTTTTCTTTATTTCAAAAAATTCTTTCTAAATTTGCAGTCTATAAATCCTATTGATTAGAAAATTTACTCATGAAAATATTAAAATTTGGTGGTACTTCGGTCGGTTCTGCAACCCGCATGAAAGGCGTTCAAAAGCTGATTTCTACCCCAGAACCTAAAATTGTGGTGCTTTCTGCCATGTCAGGCACTACAAATTCCTTAGTAGAAATTGGAAAAGCTCTTTACGAAAAAGACAAAAATAAAGCCCTGCAACTCATCGAAAAATTAGAAAATCACTACAAAATTACGATTTCTGATTTGTATGAAACCACTGCAAGCAAAAATAAAGGCGAAAAACTTCTCGACGAACACTTTGGTTTTATGCGAACTTTAGCTAATTCTTCTTTTGGTTCTACCAAAGAGCGCGAATTGTTGGCTGAAGGCGAAATTTTATCCACACATTTGGTTCAATTTTATTTGGAAGAACTCAATATAGAATCGGTTTTACTTGACGCACTCGATTTTATGCTGATTGACGCAGACAATGAGCCTGTTTTGAATTTTATTTCTGAAAAACTCAAAAAACAAATGGCTTTTTATCCAAGTTGCAAATTATTTATTACACAAGGCTATATTTGTAGAAATGCTTTGGGAGAAGTGGATAATTTGAAACGTGGAGGAAGTGATTATACTGCCTCTTTAGTGGGTGCAGCAATTATGTCCGAAGAAATACAAATTTGGACAGACATCGACGGAATGCACAACAACGATCCAAGAATTGTGGATAAAACCGTCAGAATTGATGAAATTTCATTTGACGAAGCAGCGGAATTGGCTTATTTTGGGGCAAAAATTTTACACCCTTCTAGCGTTTTGCCTGCCAAACTAAAAAATATTCCTGTTAGACTTTTAAATACTATGGAGCCAGATGCCAAAGGTACGCTGATCACCGAAAAACCCAAAATTTTTGAAGAAGGCAAAGTAAAAGCCATTGCAGCTAAAGACGGAATCATTAGCATTAGAATTGAATCTACGAGAATGTTTTTGGCTTATGGTTTTTTGAGAAAATTATTTGAAGTTTTTGAACGCTATAAAAAACCGATCGACATGATCACTACTTCCGAAGTTGGAGTGGCAGTTACGATAGAAAATGATACTGATTTGGACAAAATTGTGTCTGAATTGCAAAAATTTAGCACAGTCAAAGTGGAGCGCGATATGAGCATTGTTTGTATTGTTGGAGATTTGATGGCGGATACTTCGGGTTATGCCAAACAAATTTTTTCGCCTTTGGAACATATCCCAATTCGTATGATTTCCTATGGAGGCAGCAAAAACAATGCGTCTATTTTGGTTAAAACTTCTGATAAAGTAGAAGTTTTGAGAGTGTTAAATAAGGCTTTGTTTGGTTTGTAAGCCCTAAAAATTCCAAATCTGCAAAGGTTTGGAATTTTTTTTTGTGTAAATGCTAATTTGTATCTTGATTCAAAAAACCAATCACCATATATTCGGAACGCCTGTTTTCTTCGTGATCTCTGCCCGCACATTTTACGTCATTTTCGCAATGATTGAGCAAATAAGTTTCGCCGTAACCGCGTGCCATCATTTGTGTTTTTTTGATCCCTCGACTCAACAAATAATTTACAATTTTTTCTGCCCTACTTTGTGAAAGTTGATAATTATAATCGTCATTTCCACGCGAATCGGTATGAGAACTAATTTCAACGATCAAGTTTGGGTTTGTAAAAAGCAAAGAATACAGGTCATCAATGGATTTGGTATCCGAAATGTGTAATTCTTCGTTATTAGGCAAAAAGTCAATATTTTCTAAACGCATCGATTTGCCAATAATAATAAATTTTAGGGCAATGGTTAAATTAATGCTGTTTGAATTTTTATTACTTACAATATCTTTGGTAGTTTTGGTCAAAAAACCCTTACTTTTTACCTGCAAATCGTAGATCATGTCCGCATATAAAGAAAATTGAAATTCGCCTTGTGCATTTGTCATGGTTTTGACTGAATTTTTATCAAAACGATTGGTTAAAACTACTTCTGCATTGGCGATTGGCTGTCCGTTTACTTCATTGACCACAATTCCTGAAAAAATTTGTAGGGCATAAACAAATTGTGCCGAAAAGAAGACAAAAATTGTCAAAAAAACAGTGATTAAGCGCGAAAAGAGCAAGTTTTCCATTTTTGTTTGTTTGTTAATTTTATCTACGAAAAATTAGCCAATTTGTTTTTATCATTTTTATTCAGTTTTGCGACCACCAAATCGTAAGAATGTTTAATTAAATCTTTGATTTGTTGAATATTTAGATCAGAATGAACGCTAACTGTATTCCAATGTTTTTTGTTCATGTGCCAACCTTCTCGGACTGCCTGATGGCGTTCTCGCAATTCGAGGGCATATTGTGGATCGCATTTGAGATTGACTGACTCAAAATTGTCTACGTCTGTGAGTGCAAACATTTTTCCTAAAACCTTGAAAACCAAAGTCTTATTATCAAAAGGAAATTCTTCGGTAACGCCTTTGAAATCAAGGCAATAATTTCGTAAATCTTCGATGTTGATCATATAGTTAAAAAATTTGCTTATCAATGTTTGCAGAGTAAAGACAAAATTAGGCAAAATTTTAAAGAAGAGAACTTTATTTATCAAATTAAGTAATTATGTACAATTATCCGATCCCTCGAAGGTGTCTGATAAATCTGATTATCAAGGAGTTACTTAATAAAATAATCATAACTAATTTTAATTGGATACTTAATCATAAAAAAACGCTACAAAGTTCAAAAACCTTGTAGCGTCTGAAAAAATGAAGCAAAAACTAAGCACCAGGTGATGACAAAGAGTTTTGTTTGATGCCCTCGTGAACGATCTCGATGGTTTCAACTGCCACTTCATTACCGTCAGCTTTCAAATCGGTTACGGTAATTTTGGAAGGCCATGCGTTAGCAAGTACCCAAGTATGCAAAGCTGTTCCTGTTTCGTCAAGCAATTCGATGGTTACAGTTGTTCTAGCAACAATATTCATTTTGATTTTTGAGTACCAATCCCAAAAATCGTTATCGTCTTTGAACATTGCTTTTTTGAGTGTAACATTACTGGTTTTTATCAAACCGGGCATTTTTGACATGGTGAAACGTTTGTCGTCTCCTGCGCGATACTCAATAACTTGAGCTTCGGTGTCCATGCCTGATACTTCTTGAAAAGGAACTTTTGCTAAATCGCCTCCTGCTCCTTCCGCAAATGTAACTTGGAAATAGAACTTAGGTATAGGCCACTGATCTGGACGATCTGCCTTTGCGGTTTGTGCTGAGCCGTCTGCCATAGTATTAAAATATTTAGTGTTTTAAGTTTTTATAATTGCAAATTTCTATTTCAGAAATAATTGCGTATTTACAAATAAATTTGACAAAAATACAGAATACTATGATTCTTGCATTTTTTGTTGGAATGTAACCACGATAAACTCGGCTGGTCTAGAGATAGCCACTCTAACGGTGATTCTCAAAATGCCTTCCAAAATATCGTCTGGAGTCATGGTTTCGCCCAAGCCAATTGCCAAATCAAAAGCTGTTGCGGGAGATGAACCTGCCAAAGCACCTGATTTCCAAAGGTTGGTTAAAAACGAATCCAAAGAACTGCGGATCAAACCCCAAGTATTTGCGTCATTTGGTTCGAAAACATAAGATTTTGCAAAAAATTTCACAGATTGTTCTACGAAAATCATTGTTCTTCTTACGTTCACATAACGCCAATCTTTGCTGTTTCCGTCGAGTGTTCTAGCTCCCCAAACCAATACTCCTTCGCCAACAAAAGGACGAATTGCGTTGATAGATTTTCCAGAAAGGGTTACGTTCAAATCTTCTTGATCGTCAGAGGTCAAATTGACCATCGGAGCAATTACAGAACTTACGCTTACGTTTGCAGGTGCTTTCCAAACTCCTCTTGATGTATCAACCGTAGTGTACAAACCTGCCATTGCCGAACTTGCAGGCAAAATGTTGATTTGTCCGCGAATTTGGTTCAAAATTCCTTTCAAAGTAGGGCTAACCGAAGTCAAAACAGGATTTAAAGCACTTGCTTTTACTGTTGAGTCAGAAATTTTAGCAATTTCCAATTTCAATTCTGCTGCTTTTTTTTCTGAAAAATTAGCGTCTGCTTCTGCCTCCAAAAGTTCGATCAAAACATCAGCATTGCCAATATTTTTGTAACTTAACTCGTCGAGTTGTGTGATAGAAGTTTGTACCCAAGGAAAATAAGCTGCACCGTAGTTCAAATAATTTACGCCAATTCCGTTTCTGAATTTTGTAATTACGTCTTCTTCGTCATAAGTTCTTGGCACATATCCTCCATGAATATCTAGCAAAGCAAAACGGTTTTTCATTTTGCCTCCGCAATGAGTAAGCATGGCTTGTTGCAAAGCATAACATTCGGCTTCGTCTAGTAAAACTGCCTCTGGAATAACCAACATAGTAGGCTCTTCTTCGGCAATCAAAACATCAACACCTTTTTGCAAAGGATTTTTACCAACAGTGTCTGCGTATGAACCCACAGAAACAACGTAGCAAGTCGCACCACCATTGTCATAAAAATGACGAATTGCATTGTAAAACAAGAATTTAGATTTTTCGTCTTGTTCCAATACATAACCTTTTCCACCAACAGAAAAATCAAAATCACCTTTTTCGGCTTCTTTGATATTAAATTTGGCTTCTAATGCTCCTCCAAAAGTTGCATTAAAATCAGAGAGGCTAGTTACGCGAACTGCACGATTAGAAACAGGTTTGCCGCCCCTAATTGCTTTTTCGGTATAACCAATAAAAGCAGGAATTGCGGTAGGAAGTCCCACAACCGAGTTTGGAAATGCACTTTTTTCCTCGATATAGACTCCTGGTGTTGCAAGTCTTAACGCCATATAAATAGAATTATTAGATGTTGAATAGCAAATTAAATAATTTATGGCAATATAAAAATTTTATTTTATATAAAAAAAAAAAAATATTTTATTTTTTAACAACATATTATTCCCCCATAATTATCTCTTTTTGAACCTGTAACAGATTGCAAAACATTGACACGATTTAAGAAACGCAAGACCCCCAAAAATGCAAAAATAATTGCCTCTTTAAAATTAATAAGTTCAGAATCGGCTTTTTGGACTTCCAAATTCGGATTATAAAACTCGATCAGTTCCGTCAAAAAAGTGTTCAAAGCTCCGCCACCTGTTGCCAACAATTTCCCTTTTTGAGTTTGTTTGGCTATTTGAAAAGCAATATGATGCGTAAAAGTGTGCATTTGATCTGCCAACGAAATTTCAAAAGCATTGAGGACAGGATAAATATTTTCTAAAACCCATTCTTTGCCCATCGATTTTGGGAATTTTTGATGATAATAAGACAAATTATTTAGTTTTTCGAGCAAATCTCGATTCAAATTACCACTTTTTGCCAAATTTCCGTTTTCATCAAATTCTTTTCCTATCGGTTTGATCAAGGTATTCAACACCATGTTTGCAGGACAAATGTCGTAAGCAATTCGCTTTCCTAAATCTTCGAAAGAAATATTTGCAATTCCTCCAATATTCAGACAATAATCGTATTCGGCAAACAACAAACGATCTCCAATTGGGACAAGCGGCGCACCTTGACCGCCCAAAGCCACATCAGTAGTCCTAAAATCGCAGATTACAGGCAAATTACAAGCAGCAGCAATGGCAGAACCTTTGCCAATTTGAGCCGTAAGTTTAATTGCAGGTTGGTGAAAAATGGTATGCCCATGAGAAGCCACAAAATCCGCTAAAAAATTGGTTTTTGCAATAAATTTCTGAACTTCTTGCCCAAAATATTCGCCTAATAATACATCTGTTTTGCAATATTCTAAGGCAGATTGATTTTCCAAATTTGCCAATTTTTCGCGCCAAAAAACAGAATAAGGAATGGTTTGGGCGTGTTTGACTTCAAAATTCCAAGCGTTATTTTGTTCAAAAAACTCACAAGCTGCCAAATCGAGTCCATCTAAAGAAGTTCCTGACATCAAACCTATGACTTTATAAATGCGATTCATTGTTTTTAAAATGGCTATAACTCTTTTTTTATGCAAGTTAATCTTTTTTGGGTAAAAATTCATAAAATTTTGAAGAAAAAATATCGTAAAAAAGCAATTCTATTTTTTGTATCTTTGCAATTAGACTTAAACACAAAAACCATGCTAGGCAATTTAGACAATGAAGTTATTTTCAAAAAAGCATTTACAGACAAAATCGTTTTTAAGGCTTTTGTGCGCGACATTTTGGGAATCGACATCGAAGTGGATAAGATCGAAACCGAAAAGAAATTT
>RDXG01000345.1 GCA_004292785.1 Bacteroidota bacterium | reverse complement strand
TGACTCTTATTACTTTCTTGCTGCTGCAAATAGTTTTGTCAAAAATTATGTTTTTCTCAATCCAGATCACAGTTATTTTACAAACTGGACTCCCCTATTTCCTGTTATACTCTCCGTTTTGCCCAATGATTTTTTAGGAGTTTTTCAAGGAATTATTTTACTGATTACTTTAATCATTTTTCAAAAAATGGCTTTTGAACATATAAAAAGAAAGTTTTTTCAGTTCTTTTTTTCTATTTCGCTTTGTTTTTCGCCTTACATGATGTTGGAAAGTGTATTTTTGTGGTCAGAAGCTGTTTTTGTACTTATTCTTGTTTTACATTTTAAAAACCTGCAACAGTATCTACAAAATTCACGGAATTTATATTTTCTTTTGATGATTTTCTTGGTTTTTTGTTGTGTTTGCAACGCCATGCAGGTATTTTTTTTGTGTTTGGAACGTTTGCATATCTTGTATTTTTTAGCCCAAAAAAAGCAATGAAATATGTACTTTATCTTATTTTGGCTCTTTCTGGTTGGTTTTTTTGGTTGTTTCGAAATGCTTTGTTAGCCTTGCCTTTGCCTTCCATCACGACTCGTGTTTTCGAGGATTTGGGGCATAATTTAACAGTTTATTCCGATTCTTTTTCCTTATTTTTTCTGCCAACAGTTTTGCCTTTTGAATGGCGAATAGGCATATTTTGCTTATTAATTTTGCTTATTTTTGCTTACTTTGCTTACAAAATTTATAAAATGCCTGTTCGAGTTTTCAAAATAGTTTTTGCCAAATTATTGCTTGATCAAACACAAACGTTAAAATATGGCGTACATATTTTTCTGTATTTATCTGCCATGATTTGTCTTGAAAAAGCAAATTTTTGGGAGGTAGAACGTTATTTGGCAATCATTTATCCTTTTGTATTTTTTAATTTGACCATTTTTTTAGAACAATTCCTTACCAAAAAAGTGTTTTTTCAAAAAATAGTTTGTCTAATTTTGCTGTTTTGGTTGTGTTATCCTGTGATTCGAACTGTTAAAAATATCATTTTTTGGCATGACGAATTTTGTAGATTATCAGGTTTTATATAATGTTAATGACACATAATTCATTGATAACCAATAAATTATGTGTCATAAATATTTTAAATATCAATTTTTTCTTCTGTTGGCGGGTTCATTGCCTCCCATTTTGACAATAATTTTTTTTGTTGCCATCGAAAAAATAACTTTTTGGTAACAAGTAGAAGGCATTGTTCCTGGATTATACATTTGTGGAATAAAAATATGGTTGCCAACCACTTCCATTTTTTCCAAATTGGCAGAACCAAGTCCCCCACAAAAACTCAGGTTATAATGTTTGTCCGCTCCAAGTTTTTCATTGAGTTCAAGACTTAATTTTTCATTGATTTTACCTGTATCAAGATCGTAAACAAATATTTTTGCAGAAATATGATCAGCCTTGTCAGGCGACCATCTATCTTGTTCTTCCTCCCGTTGAACGGCAAGATAAACCAATAAATAAGGGGAATTAGGCAATTCCAAATGCTTTTCTGAAAGAATATTTCTTCCTTTCAAAAAAACAATACACTCTTTTTGTTCCAACAAATTTTGTGGCATTGGACTTACTTTTTTACTTATTTTTTGAGCTAAAATATTTGACGCAAAAATTAGCAAAAAAAACAAGGTAAGATATTGTTTGGCTGTCATTTGATTTGATTGAGTTTGAGAATTGCAATGCTACAAAAAATTAATAAAAAATATGGAATACAAAGACTTTTTTTTCGTTATTGAATCAAAACAATAAAATTTAGATTTTTTTTATACATATTTAACGAATTTTTTGCAACGTATTATATTGTAAATGAGTCTTTGAAGTATAAAAACCAAAAAACACCATGAAATCATCATTTTTTTTATTCATTATGCTGGTAAGTTTGTATTTTTCCTGCCAGCGGACACTGCCGAAAGGTTCGGACATGACTCTTAATTTCGGCAAAATAAAAATAATACAAGCAAAACAAGGGCAACAGATAATCATTGTCGCCGATGATGGCGAACAATTTTTGCCATCTAATTGGAAAGATTTTGAAAGCATGATCCGCGAAAATACAGAATTTCAGTTTGCCTATACAGAAGTTGCCTATTCAGAAAAGGACAGCAGTTTAATTTATGGAAAGCCAATTATTCTTAAAAATATTGAATTTGCTCCTGAAAAATTGAAAATGCAATAACTCTAATCCTCTTTTTAGGTTTTCAAAAATAACATTTACAAAAAATGTTATTTTTTTGAAAATCAATACATTCTAAGTTCATAAAACCATGAAAATATTATTTTTTTCGCTTTTATTTTTTATTTGTGTACTTGCCTGTTCCCCAACTGATAATGAGCCTTTATTTGCAAAAATTGGTAAATATGAATGGAAAATTCCCTTTCCTTTGTCCGACACCAGAGTCAAAATTGACAGTTCCCTCACTTATCAAGGCATAGAATTGGGCAGAATGTTGTTTTATGAAAACAAATTATCGGCAGACAACAGTATTTCTTGCGGAACTTGTCATCAACAATCTTTGGCTTTTACAGACGGGAAAGCATTGGCAGAAGGCGTTGGAGGCAAAAAAGGAAATCTATCTTCGATGAGTTTGGCTAATTTGATGTGGCATAACAAATTTAATTGGGCAGCAAATGCCGAATCTTTGGAAAAACAAGTTTTGATGCCCATTCAAAATCCAGATGAAATGAATCAGACTTTGGAGCAAACCGTTGCCAAATTGCAGGCAAGCAACAATTATCCACCACTTTTTAAAATTGTTTTTGGCACTTCAACCATTCAAGCCGATCTTATTGCAAAGGCTTTAACCCAATTTTTAAAAACTTTAATTAGCGGAAACTCAAAATATGACCAATTTTTAAGAAAAGAATACCAAGCTACTGAAAGCGAATTGCGAGGAATGCAACTATTTTTGACTCATCCTGTGCCAGAAGCCAAAATTAGAGGCGGAAATTGTGGAGATTGCCATCTAAACATTACCCTTGCAGGCGATCCTTTTGAGTTTCGAGGCTTTCATAATAACGGTTTAGATGATGATACAAATTTGGCTTTGGGTTTGGAAAAATTCACAAAAAATGGTTTTGACAAAGGCAAATTCAAAGCTCCAACCTTGCGAAACATTGTGCTTACTGCACCTTATATGCACGATGGGCGTTTTAAAACCCTTGAAGACGTGCTAGAACATTACGACCAACACGTAAAAAGCAGTGCAAGTCTTGATCCTTTGATCATGGCGGCAACGAATCAAGCAAATTATGACAACAAACCTGTCAAATTATTTTTGACTGCACAAGAAAAAAAAGATATTATTGCATTTTTACAAATGCTCACTGACAATGAATTTATCAAAAATCCAAATTTTTCTGATCCTTTCAAAAAATAATCAATAAAATCATTTTCTTATTTTTATTTTTTCTAAAAATAAGAAAATAAATTGTTTTTAATTTTTTTATTTTTACCTTTGCAGACTAAATTTTTACCGATATGAAAAGGACATTCCAACCCTCTAACCGTAAAAGAAAAAATAAACACGGTTTCCGTAGTCGAATGGAAACTGCAAACGGCAGAAGGGTTTTGGCGAAAAGACGTGCCAGAGGCAGAAAAAAATTGACTGTTTCTGATGAAAGAAAAGGCAAAAACTAGTTTTTTGACCCCCATTATTTAATTTTTAAAATCTCTTGTTATGAAACTTAGAGTTGCAAAAAAAATATTAAAAAACCAAAGTGAGTTGGGTTATCACAAAGGTCAAATTAAAAAAGCTACCACTGTTGCAGGTCGTCAAGCCAGACGCATTGCAAAAAGTGAAGCTAAAAAAGCCTAATTTTTTGTTTCAACTTGGAAAAAAAACTTCTATTTCCTAAACAAAAAAGACTTTGCAGTCAAAAAGTAATTCAGGGGCTTTTTAGCAAAAGCTCCTCTGTTTTTACTTACCCTTTCAAAATTGCTTATCTCAAAAAATTGGATCAGCCTGATGTTGATACCCAAGTTTTAATCTCCGTTCCCAAAAAAAACTTCAAAAAAGCCGTAGATAGAAACCGAATCCGAAGACAAATACGCGAGATTTATCGTACTGAATACCAAAATTTGTTAGACGGAAAAAATATTTCAGCTATCGGGATTATATTTATTGCTCCAAAAAAAGAAACTTTTGAGATGATGAAAAAGAAATTAGGACAAACCTTAAAAAAAATTTAGAAAATGAATTGCCCAAAATTTCTAAAAAAATAAAATTAATACCCCAATAAGGATTGCCAAAAAACCTAAAAAACTAAGGTAAACCAGCAAATTATTTTGTAAATCGTAACTTTTTCTGCGATCTTTTTGATGATTTGGCATCTTTTTGATGTTTAAAATGTAAATTCTTGTTAATTATCGTATTTAACAAGGTATTTTTGTTAATAAGAATGTTAAATGTTTGCTATTGGCGTGAAATTTGAAATTAAGGCAATTAATATGAAAAATTATTCCTAAAATGGACAATTTATATATCAAATCCACGCTTCCGCTGTTGATTATTGTGATTTTGTTGCTCTCGTTGTTTGGTACAAATTCTGACATTTTTGGGTCGGATAGTCCACAACAAATTCGTTGGGTTTCCTTAGAACAAGCCCTCGATATTTCTCAAAAAGAACGCAAACCGATTTGGTTAGACGTGCAAACAGCTTTCTGTGTGTCCTGTAAAGATATGGACAAAAATGTTTACCAAAATAAAGAGGTCATTAGTTTGGTGAATGAATACTATTGTGCGGTCAAAATAGATGCTGATAGCAAAGAAAAAATTACTTTTCAAGGCAAAAAATTGACTCAAAGCGAATTTGTCAAAGAAGTTTTGAAAGTAAATGTATATCCTAGCCACGTCTATTTTTTCAACGAAAAAGTACACGAAACTGTGCCTTTTTATCAATCTACCACAGATTTGCAAAAATATTTGCAACATTACATTTCCAAAAATTCAGAAATGTAAAATTCTGTTTGTTATTTTTTACTACCAACCAATCTTTTTATTCAATAGATTCAAGATGTTTTTTAGTCAAAATATCTATCATTTGATGAAATACTTTGTCTAATTCTTTAGCACAAGTATTAACAAAATCGGGAATTTTTGCTTTAAAATCTTCGGGAGTGCTTGTTAATTGCCAAAGTTCGATCAGCCCCAAAATATTAGCCAAAGGTCTACGCAAATTATGAGCAGTAAGGTTAGCAAATTTCGCCAAATCATTATTTTTTTGAAGCAAATTTTCTAGCAAACTTGCTTTTTCTTCTTCTTCTTGTTTGCGTTCAGTAATGTCTTGCATCATTCCGATGGCTTTAAGCAATACATTATTTTTATAAATGCCTTTTCCTGTAAAACGAACAAATTTTTCTTCGCCTTTTGGGGTAAATAATTTCATTTCTAAATCCCAAGATTGTCCGTTTTGTTTCAAATTACTGGTTGTTTTTGTTAAAGTTTGTAGAGATTCTTTGTCAAGAAATGGAATAAAATCTTTGATTCTATCGCCATAATTCTCTGGAATACCAAAAATTTCATAAATTTCTGTGGAAAGCAATACTTTTTTTTGTTCAAAAATATATTCCCAACTGCCCATTTTCGCGCTTAATTGAGCTTCGCGCAAACGTTGTTCGTTTTCTTTAAGCCTCTGTTCAGCCAAAATCCTCTCCATAATATTTCTACCATGAATCGCAACTCCTTCTATCTCATTAAATTTGTTAAAAATAGGATTATACATTACTTCCCAATAATTAAAATTTTTTTTGCCAATAATTTTGCTAATGTCATACACTACTTTTTTTTCGGTCAAAACTTGTTCATAAATTCGTGTAGTTTGCGTAAAAATACTTTTTGGAATAAAATCTCGCACATCACTACCAATCTTAGGACTTTTTGCTGATGTACTTGCCAATTCGTTAAAAGTTTTATTAAAAATAGTCAAACAATAATTTTTGTCTAAAGAAAACATAATGTCCGAAGTGCTGTCAATCATAGAGGAAAGCTGATTTTTGATTTCTGCATTTCTGTTTTTCAGATCAATCATAATTTGCAAACTTTGCGTCAAACGCTTTTTTTTATGTTCCAAACTTTGATTTAATAATTGTTCTTTTTTAAGCAAATCCTGTTTCAAAAGATCGGCTTGGTGGTTTTGTTCTATGTGGTTGATGGTTTCGAAAATGGTGGTACAAGTCAAAGTCAGTGGTTCAAGAAAATCTATGATTTGTTGCGTATAGTTTTCTTTTTTGTTGCCAATGCCAAACATTCCAATTACTTTTCCTTTTGAAATAAAAGGTATTCCCAAAAAATTGTTTAAAATTGTGGGTTCAGGCAAACCTATTGTTTGTTTTGGTTCAGAAAAATTATTGATGATCACATTTTTTGCGCTTTCAACACAATATTCTATCAAAGAATTATTTTTTTTTAAAGACAAATCAAAAGGTAATGATTTTTTATTTTGTTCGGAACTAAAATTATTTTTTAGTACAAAACATCGAAAATATGGTTTTTTTTCTGAATTGTAAAGCACTTTTCCAATAAAGCCGTAACTACTTTGGCTCAAATCGAGCAAATTGGTAAGCAAATCAGCAAATAATTGTTGATCATCACAATTTTTGTTGATCAAAAACTTTTGTGCGTTGCCGATGGCTTGCAACAATTTTTGATAAATATCAGGACTATTTAAGATCAATGCTATAAAAAATTTGGTAGAATAAAAACAATCAAAAAAAAATTAACATTTTTATATTTAAAAACTGCCAATTTAATCAGATATTGCATAAATATACGCAATATCTGAAAAAGTGTTCAAATATTGTAAAAAAATGATAAATATATTACTTTAAGATATATTTTTTATTTTTAAGACTTATGATTGGCTTAATTTATGCTAAATATCAATTATTCATATTTAATTGAACAAAATTAGGCAAATTTATTAGTATTAACTTGCTGATTATCAATTAAATAAAAAATATTTATACGAAAATTATTTTCAATCTTTAGACTTTTCCACCAAATAATATGCGAAAATTCAAACAAATATTTTTAACATTCATTGTTTTTTATGCAGTTTCTTTTATGGCTTTTGCACAAAATCCTACACAAAACACAAGCGAAATGGCAGGTCAAAAGTGGAGTGAAGTCAAAAGCAAAAAGAAAGGTTTTTTGACCGTGCTACATTATGACAGACCACCTTTTGTTTATCAAAACGAAATGGGGCAACTTGCAGGCATTGAACATGATGCAGTTTCTGAATTTGTGCGTTATGTACAAAGCAAGTATGATGTACATATTGTTCCGCAATGGATTCGTTCTGACGATTACAAAACTTTTCATGAATCTCTCAAAAATTCTAAATGTGAGGGTTTGATAGGACTTTCTTCGGTCAGAACAGACAACGAACTTACCGATGGCGTACATTTTACAGCTCCTTTTTTGAAAGGCGTTGAAGTTTTGGCAACTAGTCACAATTTCCCGACCATTGATGGCACAGATCAGCTTAAAAATTTGCTCGATGGCAAAACTGCAGTTACAGTAAAAGGTTCTGTTTTTGAAAAATTATTGAACAATTTGAAAGATAAAAATTTCCCAAACAGCAAAATTATTTATGTAGATTCTCCCGAAAAAATAGCTCCAGAAATTGCTAAAAAACAAGATATGTTTGGTTTTGTACCTTTGCCTGATTTTTATTTGCAAGTCAAACAAGGCGGACAGATCAAAAGACAGCCGTTTTTTGATGTACCTCACCAAGGATATGCGCTTACTTTCCCCGTAGGAAGTGGTTGGGAAGATGTTTTAAAAGAATTTTTTGCACATAAAAGTTTCAAACCTTCTATGAATTTTATTATTCGTAGGCATTTGGGAACAGGCATTGATGATATTTTGTGGGAAGAAGAAAGCGACAAAGCAGATAGTTTTGGCAGCGAAGAAGATGTAACTTCTTTGCAGGTAAAAGTTAAAGAATTAGGCGATTCGCATAATAATTTGCTCAAATTTACTTTTATTTCTTTCCCTATTTGTATTATAGCCCTGTTTTTGTATTTTCGTTATACCCAAAAACAGAAAAAACACATATTGGTGCAACAAGAAAATTTTAAAAAAATAGACGAAAAACACAATCTTGCGATCAATTTTGGCAAACAAATCCAACTAGCATCTTTTTCAAAACACCACGATGTATTGGAAGTTTTTCCAGAATCTTTTATACATTTACAGCCAAACGATTTGGTGAGTGGCGATTTTTACTATTTTGCAGATTTAGGCAACAAAAAAGTATTGGCGTTGATGGACAGTGCAGGAAGCGGAACTTCGGCAGCTTACATTACCGTTCAAGGAAATATTTTGTTTGATAAAATTGTGAAAGAAGAAAAAAATAGTAGTCCTAGAAAAATCATGGCAGAATTAAACCAAAGAATTAGGGCTAGTCTTGACAATAATCCAGAATTTTCGCAAGGAAAAGGTTTTGAAATGGTGATCTGTACTGTTGATAGCCAAGCACAAACTTTGACTTTTGCAGGAGCAGAGCTTTCGGCTTATTTGGTTACTGAAGGGCGTTTGCAACAATTAGCTCCAAATGCTTTGACCATTGGCGTAAAAGATGTTTCAGAAAACGAGATCACCGAAAAAACAATTTCTTTCAAAAAGGGAACTGCTTTGTATCTTTGCTCAAACGGTTTTGAAAATCAACAAAATATTGGCGGGCATCCGTATTCTTTTGAACGTTGGACAAAATTGTTGGAAATTGTTGCAGAAAGAAGCATGAAAGTGCAACACGACGATTTGAAACAAGAATTATTACATTGGCAAGGAGCCGCGCCACAAACTGATGATATTTTGGTGGTGGGAGTGAGGCTTGCTTAAAAATTTAACATTCACGTTGTCAATGGTCGCATGACCTTGACAAGCGTGAAATAAAATATAAAATAGACTAAACTAAACCAATAAAACCATGAAAAAACTACTTTTCTATCTAACGCTTTTTTTCTTGATTTCTTGTACCAAATCCGATCCTGTGGTCGAAAAAACCATGGCAGATTTTGAGGCAATTACAGCCGATACTTTAGGAAATTTCGAAGTCAAATTTACGAACAAATCCAAAAACGCAACTTCCTTTTTATGGGATTTTGGAAACGGAAAACGATCCACTGACAAAGACCCCAAACACAAATATACTGAAGGAGGAATTTTTACAGTGAGGCTTTCTGCTACAGGTTTGAACGGAACAGACCGAATCACGAGATCAATT
>RDXG01000191.1 GCA_004292785.1 Bacteroidota bacterium | reverse complement strand
AGAAGAACCAAAGCCCGACTAAAATTTTTGTTGGAAGAAGTTGGTTTAGAAAAATTAATGGAGTTGATCAAAGAAGAATGGACAGCCATAAAAGTCAAAACTTACGTCATTGACAGAAATATTGTACCAACAACTTTGGCAAATCTTGACGGAATTAGTTACCCAGAACACCATATTGGCGAACAAAAAGCCTATCAAGATTGGCTTGCCACCAACGTTTTCGAACAAAAACAAGCAGGTTTTTATGGCGTTTTTGTAAAATTATTGTTGGGAAACATGAACTCAAAAACGGCTAGATCATTGGCAAATATCGCAAAAACTTATGCCGCAGACGACATCAGAGTAACCATCAATCAGGGTTATGTTTTGCGTTTTGTTCGCAAAGAAGCCTTGCCATCTTTGTTTTTGGATTTGCAAAAAATTGGTTTGGCAGAAGCAGGTTTTGACAGCACCGCAGACATTACGGCTTGCCCAGGCACAGATACTTGCAATTTGGGAATTTCTAGTAGCACAGGAATCAGCAGAGAATTGGAAAGGGTAATCAGAGAAGAATATCCCGATCTTATTCATAATCAAGACATTAAGATAAAAATTAGCGGTTGCCCGAACTCTTGCGGACAGCATGGCTTGGCAAGTATTGGTTTTCATGGAAGTTCTGTGAAAAACGGAAAAATGGTTTTGCCTGCTTTGCAAGTGGTTTTAGGCGGCGGAGTTGGCAAAGATGGAGCTGGCGTGATTGCGGACAAAGTGATCAAAATTCCTAGCAAAAGAGGCGCGCAATGTTTGAGAGTTTTGCTCGAAGATTATGACAAAAACGCCTTAGATGGCGAATATTACAGCGATTATTTTGCTCGAATGACTGATAAATATTTTTATACTTTGCTCAAACCTTTGACAGATTTGACAACTTTGCAAGCCGATGACTACATTGATTGGGGGCATCAAGAAACCTTCAAAGTTGAAACCGAAGTTGGCGAATGTGCGGGAGTAATCATTGATTTGTTTGCAACTTTGATGTTTGAAATCGAGGAAAAACACGAGTGGGCGAAAGAGGCTTTTGCTGAAAAACGTTGGGCAGATTCTATTTATCACAACTACAACAGCATGATCGGGGCGGCGAAGGCAATTTTGCTTTCTAAAAATGTAAAAAATAGCTCTCAACACTCTGTTATGACCGATTTTGATACACATTTTGTAGAAACAAAACTTGTAGATTTGGGCGAAACTTTTAGAGAATATGTTTTGCAAATCAATAAAAACGAACCAAGCGAAGAGTTTGCAGAAAAATATTTGCTAGATACCATTTCGTTTTTGGGCAAAATTAAGGCTTTAAGACAAGAGGAACTTGATAGTCCAATTGTTGATAAACTTTTGACAGAAATGTTGAATGACTAAAAATAAGAAAAACCTATAAGATGTCAAAATTTTATAGGTTTCTTTATTTTTATGGTGTTTCTCTATCAAATAAATTTATCCAATCAATTTGTTCAAAATTTCCTGTGCCGCTTTTGCAATCACAGTTCCAGGTCCAAAAACGCCAATGACTCCTTTTTCATACAAAAAAGCATAATCTTTTGGCGGAATAACTCCTCCTGCAATTACCTGAATATCAGCACGATCTATTTTTTTGAGTTCGTCAATCAACTGCGGAATGAGGGTTTTGTGTCCGCCTGCCAAACTCGATGCGCCAATCAAATGCACATCATTTTCGGCGGCTTGGCGAGCCACTTCTTCAGGCGTTTGAAACAAAGAACCTATATC
>RDXG01000344.1 GCA_004292785.1 Bacteroidota bacterium | reverse complement strand
GCAAAAACCGAATTAATGCTTGTGGTTTGCACAGGCGAACTGAAATAACGATAACCGACTGCATTGTAAGTGCCATCTACATAACGCTGTTGGGTGGCGTTTCCTGTAACTGTGCCGTTGGTATTGATGACCATAGCGGTATTGCTGGCATCAGAGAGAAGTTTTAGGTTTCCGTTGGAAATGAGGTTGCCGTTTTGCAAATTTAATACTTTGCGAATAAAAACACCTCCTCCTAAATTAACATTTGCTGAATTATTTATGGTTAAATTAGAAAAAGTAGTATTCCCATTAACTTGCTGCAAAATACTGCCTGAAAATTTAACTAGGGAATTATCAGTATCTACAAAAATTCCATTATTTGTCCAGTTTGATGTAGCTTGGATAATTCCATTGCAAGTTAAAGTTTTATTTGTAGCAATAATAAGATTCTCGCCTACAAAAAGTGCTTCATTACTAGGAATAACAAAATCTTCATTAATTTGAAATTGTGCATTAGATTCTATGAAACATAACACAAAAAATACAAGAGAAAATAGTTTTTTCATCTGGATTTATTTTAAGTATCCGTTAAAAGTTACAAGACCATTTGCAGCAGTGGATGAAAACACCAATGAGCCTTCAGGTGCAATCATAGGTAATCCAAGAATTATATTTTGAAAAATTCCAGCAGAAATATTATTAACATTAGGAGAGGCTAGGATATATATACCACCATTTGCTACGTTTGGAGTTGCAATGTAAGTATTAAGTATTACAAGTGTTTTGCCAGTAGGTACTGTATAATAAGGATTAGTTGTTGTAGCCACTGCTGTAACTGCTGTAACAGTTGCATCACAAAGAAAACCATTTAAATAAATAGTACCTGTTACACCTGAATTGACAAGAGTTTGTCCACTACCAACAATAAAAGGCTGATTTTGTACCGAACCATAATTTAAGCTACTTCCACTTAATATAGATACTCCATTTATAGTGGCGTTATTCCCGTAGATAAATAAATAAAGATTTTTTCCAGCAGGGACTGTATAACTTTGACTTGGTAGAAGATGTTTAACAAAGACATTGCTAAAATCTACCCCATCAGGATAAAGTAAATTACCAGCAAATTTACTTGTTGAAGCAGAACTACAATTACTTTTCCATGCAGTGCCGTCATAAAACTCTAAACATTTAGCGTCTGTATTATAAATAGAGAGTCCCTCAGCAGGAGAAATAATGGCATTTCTTTGCGCAGTAGTCATTCTTGGAGGTAAAAAACCTTGTGAGGTGCTACTAATTTCTAGTTTTGAACTTATATGTGGTGTAGTAGTACCAATGCCAATTTGGGCATACAAAAAATTTATTCCATAAAAAATTAGGAAGATCAAAAATCTTTTCATAAGATTGCAGAGTTTAGTTTTAGTGAATTTTTGTTAAAAACAAATTAACGAAAAACTATTGCATTCATATTTAAAAATATCTTTGTTAAAAACACTTTAAAATTGTATTTTACATCATGGAAAACTTGACAACACAGGTCTTAGACAAAATTCGCAAAATGAGGGATTTGCAAGGAATAAAACAAGATGAAATGGCTACTTTTTTGGGCTTTACTCAACAAGCGTATTCTAAAATAGAAACAGGTGAAAGTGAGCTTACTTTACAAAGATTAGAGCAAATTATTATAAAATTAAACACTACTCTGCCACAATTACTTGATTTTAACCCCCAAAGTATTTTTCAAAATATTGGTAATAACAAAAATAAAGAAGTTGCGCTACACGTTTACCAAAGTCCTAACTTCACACCTTCAGAGAAAAATCTTTATGAACGAATGATAGAAAATTTGGAAAAAGAAAATGCTCGCCTTGCTCAAACGGTGGAAGAACTATTGAAAAAATAACCTAAAATCTTTTTTCTAAGAGAAACCGTAGAAGTTCCACCACCAGACCACGAACCCGCCGTATAAAAACCCGTTTGCGAACCATAGATTTTCGCATTGTTAAAATTTAGTGTCGTGCCATCAATATTGCCGTTGAGTTGCACGCTAATTGTTGCATTTCTGTTTACATTGAGCGCATTGCGAGCAGGACTCAAATTTGTGATGTGAAACTGCGCATAAGCGAAACTTATGCCATAGAAAATTAGGAAAAGTAATAACTTTTTCATGAAGATTTTTGTTTTGATTGGAAAGAGTTTGTAAAACACAAAATTAACATAAAAAAATGATTTAAAACAATTTTTAACCAAACAAATTTATTTATTAAAAGCGGTCATGGTTTTGTCTGCGCCAATCAAGGCAAAAGAAAAGATCATTTCTATGGTTTTGTCTATAAAAATGGGCAATTCTGCGCTTTCGTTTTCGTTAAAATTGCCTAGCACATAATCTACTTGTCTGCCTTTTGGAAAATCACTGCCAATGCCAAACCTGATTCGCGTGTATTGATTGTTTCCCAAAACCGCCTCTATGTCTTTCAAACCGTTGTGTCCCGCATGACTACCCTGTTTTCGCATACGCAAAGTTCCAAAAGGTAAAGCCAAATCATCAACAACTACCAAAATATTTTCCGTAGGAATGTCGAGCATTTTTTGCCAATAATTTACTGCTTTTCCACTCAAATTCATGTAAGTGGTCGGTTTGACGAGTTGCAAAACTTGCCCTTTGTGCTTGATTTGGCTAATGTATGCCAATTTATCCAGATCGAAACTAGCTTCTGCTTGCTTTGCCAAACGATCCAAAACCATAAAACCAATATTGTGCCTTGTGTTGGCATATTCCTGCCCAATATTGCCCAAACCAACGATCAAATATTTCATATTTTTTTATTTGAGTACATTCCAAATTTTGTAGCACAGGCTTTAGCCTGTGAGTTTATAAATACCTAAAAATCAATATATTCACAGGCTAAAGCCTGTGCTACATTAAATTTACAACAATTTTTCCTAATGCTTTTCTTTGCGAAATTTTCGTTAAGGCGGCATCTGCATTTTCCAAAGAATCTATAATTTCTAAGGTCGGATTTAGGGTTTTATTGGCAAACAAAGGAAACATTTTTTCGAAATTTTCTATGTTTTTTTGGCTTTCACGCGTTACAAAATCAGTCCAAAAAACGCCCATAATTTGACAACCTTTAAGCAAAACCAAATTCATAGGAATTTTAGGAATTTCGCCCATCGTAAAACCCACAATCAAATGTCTGCCTTTCCAAGCCAAAGAACGCAAAGCCAATTCGGTAAAATTGCCTCCAACGGGATCAATAACCACATCTACACCTTTGTTGTTCGTAATTTCTTTGATTTTTGCCCTAAAATCTTCGCTTTGATAGTTGATCAAATGATCAGCTCCGTTTTTTTTGCACAAATCCAACTTTTCGGCTGTCGAAGCGCAAGCAATGACCGTTGCGCCTGCCATTTTTGCCAACTGAATACTCGCCTCACCAATTCCGCCTGCGGCGCCCAAAACTAACAAAGTTTCGTTTTTTTGCAAATTTGCCCGATCAAAAAGTGCGTGAAAAACTGTTCCATAAGTTACAGAAATAGCTGCCGCCGTCTGAAAATCCATTTGTTGCGGAATTGGAAAAACTTTATAAGCATCAGCAAGCACCTGCTCTGCCAAACCGCCATACAAAGTTGCGGCAAAAACTGCCTGCCCAATTTGCAAATTTTTAACATTTTCGCCAAAAGCCAAAACCGTACCTGCCACTTCAGCACCTGCCGCAAAAGGCAAATTTGGTCTGACCTGATATTTGCCCTGAACCATTAGAAAATCGGGAAAATTTAACCCACAAGTCTTTACAGAAATAAGCACTTGATTGGCATTGGGAACAGGTTTTGGCAATTCTCCGATTTGCATTTGCTCCCCAAAATTTTTACAAACTAAGGCTTTCATTTTTATAAGTTAATGGAATGATAAATCAAATATTTTTATAGAGGCAAAAGTAAGAAAAACATTTAAAATAAAAAAGTGAAGGAATGAAAACGCAATAACAGTCAATACTTCAATTCCTTGCATCATTTGTTGAAAATGAGGATTTTGCATTTTGTTTCTGTAAAGCTAAGAAAAATAACTAACGAAATTTATTTTTTTTTAACGTATAAAATTTGTGTGGGTTTGGAAAGATACGGAAAAAACAACTTTTATAAGGTTTAAAGACTTATAAAGGTTAAAAATCTTACTCAAAGATTAGGCGGATGTCTGCCTACTTCGGCTAATGACATATACGCTAGGTTTAATTTGTAAAGCCACTAAAACTTCATCGAGTGTTTGCTTGCGAATTTTGGCTAATTCGAGCAAATAGCCTAATCTTTTGGCGGTTTTTGCCTCCTGAAAAGACGTTAAATCTAATAATTCATCATATTCGAGTGCTGTAAGGGTTTCTGCTTTGCGTTTTTTGAGCAACAAAATATAACGTCTTTGGATGGTTTTGGGCAAAGGCGCATTAATTTTTCGCAACAATTCGCTTTCAGAATCGGAAGGAACTGTGGGTAATTTTCGTTTTCGGATTTGCAAGATTTGTTTCATGAGTTCCTCTAATTCGAAGATAGTCAATACTTCAATTCCTTGCATCATTTTTTGAAAATGAGGATTTTGCATTTTGTTTTTGTAAAGCTAAAATAACTAAGGAATTTTATTTTTTTTAACGTATAAAATTTATGTGGGTTTTGGAAAGATAGGGAAGAACAACCTTTATAAGATTTTAAGACTTATAAAGGTTAAAAAATCATTGTAAAATCTAACAGTTAATAATTTTTTCAATGATGTCAAAAATTTTACAAAACTCTGTTACATCAAAGTTATCAAAGCCTTCTTCTCTTTTTAAAATATTTTCCGCAAAATTATTTTTTGAGTGAGCTACTTGCACACCATTTTCATTTGTTATTTTGACAACATCTTGGTCATAAATTTTTTTACCAAACTCATCATCTGTATTTGGTTGAGATAAGGTTTTTATTTTTTGAATACTTTTGCCTGTTGTTAGGTTTTTTTCTACGTCTTCTTGTAATTCATTAGAAAAATACAACCTTTTTTTAGTATCCATATCAATAGTTTTAAGCTCACTATCAGTATAGTAAAACTCTATACTAATATTTTTATAGTCTTGTCTATGTGAAGGCACAGGAATGCATAAAGAATAGACATTATTCCCCCAATTCTTATAATTCAAGTCATCTGTCCCACTCATTTCTTGAATATATTTCACAACGTCTCTATCAAATAGACAAATCATTTTTCTATTTTGTTTCATTTTTGCACTTTGCTTACATAATGTTTCTAAATGGCTATCACCCATTGAAATATTATCTTCATATTCCAAAAACTCAAAATCAAGATTAACATATTTTCCTTGTCCTTGCAATACTCGCAAAGCATTTTTCAAATGTTTCCAATCGGTTTTTCCTTCCGTGATTACCAAAGTCTTTGTAATTGTTTGTAGTTTGGCATTTACTTCTTGAAATGTTTTTTGCATTTGCTGAAAACCTTGCGTAAATACATCATAAGCCACATTTACTTCTGAAAATTGACTTACCTGAATTTGATTGCCTTCGGGCATATTAATAAAACTACATTTTCCCGCAAATTCTTTATCCATTCCCATCAAAAAGAAAGGAGAATGTGTAGAAATAATAAATTGTACTTTGGGGAAAAGTTTTATTAGTTGTGGCAAAACTATTTTCTGAAACTCGATATGTAAATGTAAATCAATTTCGTCAATAACTACAATACCTTCGATTTCTTCAAGTTTTGTAAAATTTTTACCCAAATTATCATATTCCTTAATGATAGAAGTGAACAAGCACAATAACATTATTTCTCCTGAAGAAAGATGGGAAAAAGAATTTGCTATGATTTTGTCTACTCCATTTTCTTGAACAATAATTGAAATGGTGCGCCTGTTTTTTTCTCCAACTCCAATTCTAGCGTGTTGAATATTTGGAAGTTTGGCTTTGTAAATGATAGTAAATAAATTATTAATTAAGATTATTATATTGCTATTTTTACCAGAGTACTTATTTTTCAGATTTATTTGAAGCGATATTATAAAATTCAAAAGTATTTGATCTGTTAAAGGTTTGTCACTTTTTGATATAATATCAATAATATCTCTGAAATCAGGCAGTGCTTTTTCAAATAACTCCCTATCTAAGCAACAATCCAAAATCCAAGTTTCTACTTCTTTTAGAATATTTGTTTTAATAACATTTGTTTTGTCATGTTCTAAATATTTTTCCTTCATTTCAAAGCCAATTTCAGTGTCATTATTTAACCAAGCGGGATGATCATAACGGCTGTGAGGTAAGAAAATTAAAACATTATTTTCCAAAATATTTAAAGACAAAGTGTTACGAAAAAATTGTTTTGCAAAACCATATTCCTGAAATTTGGGTTCGGAAGTATTTAAACCAATTAATACATTATTTAATTCTGGATTGGATTGCAAAATATCTTTTCCGCTTTTATTACTTGCAAAATCAATATAATGCCCAATGTTGTCATGATCAGACAAAGTAATTTTTGAAAAAGAATACTCTTTCCCTGATTTGATATAAGATTTTGAACCTAATTTAAGGTATTTATTAGATTTTACCTCACTGAGTTCATCATATTTTAGTCTTTTTAATTCGATAAAACTATCTAAAATATTGCTTAATAACAATGTTTTTCCAGTACCATTTTTACCTACAAGAATGATAGGATAAGGATTGCCTTGATCAAATTGTGCTTCGATATTGAGGTTTTCAATAGCACCTAAGTTTTGGATTTCAATTTGTTTGATATACAACATATTGGTTTTTCTAATATAGTTTTTGCAAATATAACTCTCAATTTTGTGTAAAACAAAAACTATCCAGCATTTTTGTTGAAATTTTCCTTCATAAATAGTAAACAGAAATTAGTTTAGACTAAATTTTTTAAAATTGGCAGTCAATTCACCCGATGTGCGCAAAGTTTAGCAAATCATTTCTACGCACAACGAGTAAAAGTTAATGCTTCTCATACACAAAATCAATTTCCTGCACTTCCATCAAAGCATTTTTATCTATTTGGCTTAATTGTACTTTTTTCAATTCGTTGATCAACAAAGGATCGTAATTGGCACAAACGCGGATATAATTTTCCGTAAAACCATGCATTTTTCCGTTTTCTATGTCGTTTTCAAACAAAACCGTTGCCGTTTTGCCAATGTTTTGTTCATAAAAAAAACGTCTTTTTTTGTCCGAAAGGCTATGCAACATTTTGGAACGTTCTTGTCTGATTTTGCTTGGCACAGCATTTTTTATTTCTAAGGCTTTGGTATTGGCGCGTTCCGAATAGCTAAAAACGTGCAAATAGGAAATCTCTAATTCGTTCAAAAAATGATAGGTTTCCAAGAAATTTTCTTCTGTTTCAGACGGAAAACCCACAATTACATCAACTCCAATACAACAATGTGGCATCAAATTTTTGATAGTTTCCACGCGTTCAGCATACAATTCTCTTTTGTATCTTCTTCGCATTTTCGACAAAATTTCGTTGCTCCCCGACTGCAAAGGCACATGAAAATGAGGCACAAAACGCTTAGATTTTGCCACAAATTCAATGATTTCGTTGCTTAGTAAATTGGGTTCAATCGATGAAATTCTGAAACGATCTACGCCTTCAATTTCGTCTAATTGTTGGATCAAATCCAAAAAACGATATTTTCTTTCGCCATCGATCAAGCCATAATCTCCTGTGTTTACGCCTGTCAAAACAATTTCTTTGACTTCTGTTTTTGCAATTTTTTGGGCGTTTAAAATCACATTTTCCATGCTGTCGCTTCTGCTTGCGCCGCGCGCCAAAGGAATGGTACAAAACGAGCAAGTATAATCGCAACCATCTTGTACTTTCAAAAAAGTTCTGGTTCGGTCGCCAATAGAAAAAGAATCGTGAAAAGTGTTTGCTTTTTGGACTTCTGATGCAAAAACTTCTGCTTTTGTTTTTCGTTGAAAACCGTCTAACAAATCGATGAGCATAAATTTTTCGGCTGCGCCTAAAACGGCATCAACGCCCTCAATTTCGGCAATTTCTTGGGGTTTGAGTTGTGCATAACAGCCAATAATAGCCACATAAGCATTAGGCGAAATTTGGCGCGCTTCTCTGACAATTTTTTTGCATTTCTTATCCGCATTTTCCGTTACCGAACAAGTATTGATGATAAAAATATCAGGTTTGTCGGTAAAATCGACTTTTAGATAACCTTTTTCTTCAAATTTTCGGGCAATGGTGGAAGTTTCCGAATAATTGAGTTTGCAACCTAGCGTATAAAAAGCAACTTTTTTCATAGACAAAATAAAAAGAACTACAAATTTATTGTAAAAAAGTGAAAATTGCAATTATTCTTGTCAATGTTTGCGCAAATCTTCTATTTGTTCAAGTGTTAAGCCTGTTATTTTAGCAACTATTTCATTACTAAAACCTTCCAAAATTGCATTTTTCGCAATTTCAATGGCTTTTTCTTTTTTTGCAAATTCTTCCGTTTTTGCCAAAACCACCTTTGCTGCCTCTGCATTTTTGGACAACATTCTTTCTTCAGGAGTCAAATTTTCGAAACTAATCAATTCTATGGCTTTCCTAATTCCCTCATTTTCTGTGTTTAAAACGGGTCTTTCAGGAATGTGAATCGACTGATAAATCAAATCCAACCAATCTCGAATCTGTTTTGGAGTTTCTATATTTGGGTGATTTGGGTTCAAACAGACAAATTGATGCCCGTACAAATCTCTAATTTCGCCTTGCAAAGTTTGAGGATTTAACTTTAAAAGCAAAACTTCATCTAAAACTGCTTTGCCATTTTTTTCGTTAATTTTATAAGGCGCAGTCAAAACTACGATCACATAAACGGTTTGTTCGATGTTGTATTCTTTGCTACTTTTTTGTTGTTCGGCAATTAACATTAAAAAATAATGCAAAAAACGGTCAAAATGATGGTCATATTC
>RDXG01000343.1 GCA_004292785.1 Bacteroidota bacterium | reverse complement strand
CACATTTTCGGGCAAAGTGGACATAGAAAAATAAGGCGGATTTCCTAAAATCAAATCAAAACCGCCACTTTCCATCACTTTTGGAAAACTTTTTTGCCAATCAAAAGCTCGGTCAGTAATGCTCAAATCGTGAATTAAAGAATTTCCTTGCTTGATATTTTCAGACAAATTTGCCAAAGACACAAAACGGTTTGCGGTTTTTAGCCAAAGCGAAAGTTTGGTTATTTCTGTGCTTTCTTTGTTCAAATCTACGCCAAACAAATTTTCTAACAAAATATTTCTGCCAATTTCTGCCTTATCAAAATTTTTGTAAAACAGTTCTGCCGTTTTTTGTTTTTTTGAATACACTTTTTCCCTTTCTTTAAGCAAAAAATCAAAAACTCTAGTCAAAAAAACGCCTGATCCGCAAGCAGGATCGAGAATTTTGATGTTTTTGAGTACATTTTCGTAGGCAATAAAAAAATCGGTATAAATTTGAGCCGCTTTTTGGCGATTGATTTCGTTTTGGTTTTGCCAACGCAACAAATCCGTTTCAAATTCACTGATAAAATCAATTTCTAGGCTTTTATAAATTTCTTCTTTTTTTTCTGTCAAAAGTTTCAATAAAGTTTGCTTGATCATGTAGTCTGTGATATATTCTGAGGTATAAAAAACGCCATGTTTGCGGCGCAAAGTTGTATTTTCGTTGAGAGATTGTTCAAAAATATGTCCCAAAATATCAATTTTCAAATTGTCATAAAGATTCGAAAAATGGAAAATTGTTTGAAAAATGTCGTTTTCTACGCGCAATTCGTACAAAATAGGCAAAGGTTTGAACAGTTCACTGCTAAAATTTGGGATTTTTTCATTAAAATTTTGATCGAAAAGATGAAATAAATCTAAAAGATTTTGCCAAGAATAAATTTCAAAATCTTCGATAAATTTGGAATTTGTGATTTTAATTTTTTTTGCAAAACGAATAAAAACGAGTCGATCTACTATTTTTTGCGCAACAAAATAATCGATGGCTAAATTTGGGTTACATTCTTGTAAATGTTGATGTAATATTTGTAGGTTTTTTTTATAATTTTTATAAAATTTTTGCTTAATATTTTCAGGTTTTGGCATTTTTTTTAAGTTTTTATTTTGACAAAAATACAAAATAAATTTGGAATTTTCGAGAGCTAACAGTTCTCTACTTTGTTGTTTGTGTCCTTCCGACAACTTAGGCGTATGCAGGTTACGGCTTTGTTTTAGAAATCTTTTTTATATACTTGAAAAAATATCAGTAAAAATAAAAAAAACGTAGCAAGTATCAACTTGCTACGAAAATAATCTTTTAATCATTTATCACCATAAACGATCCTTTCGTAATTCGTTCAGTACCAACTACTTTCAGAATAAAAAAGTATGTACCTGTTGGAATTAAAGAACCTTCTGAAGTGCCGTCCCAGTCGTTTTCATAATCTACTTTTTCGTAGATGGTTTTTCCCCATCTATTAAAAATCATCAATGTATTTTTTGGGTACAATTCCAGATTTTGAATGACAAATTTGTCGTTCATTCCATCACCGTTTGGCGTAATTATTTCCACCGCTTTGACTAACGGAATATCCAAGACTCTAACTACCACCGAAGCCGTATTTTTGCAACCCCTCGAATCTGTTCCGACCACAGTGTAAGCTGTTGTAACTCTCGGATTTACAGTTGGCGTAGCTGAAAGACTATCTGCCTCTGCCAAAGTCGGACTCGCCACCCAACGATAACTCACGCCTCCGCTTGCTCGTAGCTGGATTGACTGCCCAATATTTATGGTCGTATCTTTGCCCGCACTAATAAATGGCAATGGCAAAATACTAATACTTTCGGACAAACTTGTATCACTAAAACAAGTATTTGCCACAATTCTGCGGTAATGTCTGGTCGAATCTGGACTATCTGCTCGCAAATGTTTGCTTACTGCTCCTGATATATTTGTCCAAGTTTTTCTGTCTTTCGAAATTTGCCATTGATACAAAAACACGCCATCTCCATCTGTTGCCGTTGAACCGATCAAACTATCAGGTTGCGAATTTTTGCAAATGGTTTGTCTGCCTTTGACAATAAAATTATTGCTAACTAATTGTTTTACAGTGAGTTTGATGGTATTGCTGGTGTCCGTAAAACAACCACCTTGTGTACTTACTAACCTACGATATTGTGTAGTAACTGACGGTGTTGCGGGTTTGAAACCTGCTTTTGAAGATGCACTTTTCCAAATTTTTCCATCGCTGGAACTTTGCCAAGAATAAGTAAATAAGCTATCTATATTTTGACCTCCTTTTGGAACAGAACCTGTCAAACTGTCAATTTTAGAACCCAAACACAACTCCTGATTATCTCTGATTCGGTTATTTGTAATTTTGTTGATGACCGTAACCGTAATAAAATTGCTTGTATCTGCGGCGCATTGACTACCTTTCACAATTCTACGGAAGTAAGTTGTCTGGTTTAACGTTGGTATTTTCAAATTTGCCGAAGTATCCTGCCTCGACCAGTCTTTTCGATCTAGTGAAGTTTGCCATTCGTATTTGTACTTTCCGCCTGCGCCGATGGGTTTGGTTGCAATGACTGTCGCAAAAACATCGCCTTCGCAAATGGTGGTGCTTTTGGTCGTGATTTTGTTTTCTGCCAAAGGCGCAACGTTTTCGATATAGACAATATTACTAGCTTTGTCGGTGCAACCTCCTTTAACAACTCTACGGAAATAAGTAATTCCTACGGGAAGTTTTTCGGGCAAATAATTTCTACGAGCAGACATTTCTACGGAAGTAAAAGCAGTCGAAGCAGAAGTAAAAGGAACAGTTATAAAACCCTCTACTTTTTTCCAATTCGAAGAATCACTAGACATTTGCCATTCGTAAGTAAATTTTCCTTTGCCTTTTTGCAAATTTCCCACTAAGGAATCTATTTTGGAATTACTACAAATCTGTTGAGAATTGCCAATCGTATTTTCGCCAAATTCAAAAATCATTTCTAATTTTACCACATTACTCGTGTTAAAATAACATTGACTTTTGGTAATTCTTCTGAAATAAGTATCCGCAGAAAGTGGCATTTTTGGCAAATAAGAAGCCGAAGTAAATTGCGAACTCCAATTTACATTGTCTAAAGAAGTTTGCCAATCGTAAGTATAATTTCCTCCGCCACCTTTTGGTTCTGTGCCAGAAAGTAAAACGGTTGTAAAATCGGTTTCGCAATATTTAGTTTTGTTGTTATCTCCGCCAATTGTTAGCGAAACAATGTTGCTTGTAACCGAAGTAAACAAAGTTGTTTTAACCGTATTGCTAATAATTGTTCCGCAAAGTCCTTTAATTTGCAAACGATAATCAGTATTTGCAGAAATAAAAGGCGTAAATTCTCTTTGTGTTGCCTTTGTAGGATCGGCAATGATCCACGTTTTGCTATCTGTGGAGGCTTGCCATTCGTATTCAAATCGGTTCAGATCAGCAGAAGTAAAACCTACCGAAGTGAAAACGGTTGCAAATTCCATTGCCATCACCGTTCCGTTGGTATTTGGGCAAAGGCTTTGATCAGAGGCGATTTTGAAAGAAGGAAAATTAGGAAAAACCTCAACTTTTACGACATTACTCGCCAAATCTGCGGTATTAAAATTACAACCTTCCGACAAAACCATTCTTCTAAAATAGGTGGTGTTGGTAATCGTTGGCGTTTTGTCCATGTTTTGTGTCGTACCCCAATCTGTCCAATTTGTTTGGTTGGTGCTGTATTGCCATTGATAAGTGTAAGGTTTTCCTGTGCCACCTGCGGGTTCTGTTGCTGCCATAGCGCCTACAGGTTGCCCTACACAAATGGTTTGATCGGGAGTAGTAATAAAATTATTCGATATTTTTTTGATGTATTTTACTTCAATTTGGTTACTTGTGCTGGCAATACATCTTCCATTCGTTACAATTCTTCTGAAATAAGTTGTATTTGCGCTTAAAAACGGAATTTGCAAAGTAGCATTTGCTGCACTCGGATTATTTAGGTTTTCCCAAGTTTTTGCATCAACAGACTGTTGCCATTGGTACAAAGTAGGAGCTTTTGCACTCAAATTATTCACAGGAACAGTTCCCGAAATCAAGGGTAAAGCGTCGCCTTCGCAAAGTTGCACGCTAGTTTTACTGCCAATGCTAATGCTATTGTTTGTCAATTCGCAGGCGGTGATCAAAACCTGAATATTTTGGTAGTCAAGTGTAACTCCTGCCAAAGTGCTGTTGCTTAATTTTACCAAATAACTCCCATCATCTGTGCCTCTTTTTACGTCTGTAATGCTCGGAACTGCCACCGTAGGCGTTGCCAAAGCCGTTCCATCTTTGACTAATTGCACCAAAGTTGTTTTTCCATTAACCGTTCCAATGGCACTCACAAAACTAAAATCTGCTCCTTCAGACAAAACAACGGTCTGAAAACCAGCAATAATATTTAATTTTTGTTGTGGACTAATTTGGTAAGCCGATTTTCCTGCAAACAATTCCAACACGCCAAAATCTAATTTGTTGTTCGCCAAATTTACGCTAGTCAATGCTGTTAAAGCCGAAAGATCGGGAATCGTAGTAAATTGGTTTCCACTCAAATCCAAATTTGTGAGTTTGGTAAGTTTGGTAATTTCGCTAGGCACGCCTCCTGTAAGCGAATTGTTCGACAAATTTAACACTTTTAACTCTGTCCATTTTTCTATTTCTTTTGGAATCGTTCCCGACAATTTTCTATTGGCAAGTTCTACTTTTTCCAAACGGTTGGCAGTATTGAAAGTAAATCCTGCAACTGCGGTAGTCGTAGAAAACGGAATGGTTACAGTCGGACTCCAAGATGCTACGTTTGTAGCCGTCAAAAAGGCGTTTATTCCATCAAAATCGTTGGTGGTGGTTTCTATACTAAAAATTTTTTTCCAATCCCATCGGATCGGATCGGCTAATGAGGAAAGCATCATTACGGTTGATAAACCCACCCAAATAGCCAAAATACTTATAGCAAATGATTTTTTCATATCAATTTTTTCGAAAAACTAGGTAAAATATCTATTTTTTTATTTCAAAACGAAATAATCTGTAAAATTATTTCATTTATTGCGTGGTTGCAAATACAAAATTCCTAAGTCGGAATTTTATAAAAAATTGCAAAAAAATTATCTATTGACTTGCAAAACTTATTTACGATTTTTTTTGTCAAATGATTCATTTTTTATAAATTTCTCAAAATTAAAAATTTATGCAAGAAATCCCTTTGTATCATCTCGAAAAGTTTCAGGAACAACGAAGTCGGCAGTTGCCTTATCAAGTTGATGTTTTTGACCAAAACCGAAAATTTGATGTGGTCTATCCGCACCGCCACGATTTTTACGAAATTTTGTTTATTACACAAGGAAATGGCTTGCATACCATTGATTTTCAGGAATATAGCGTCAATCCGCCTTGCCTGTTTTTTTTGTGTTCAGGACAAATTCACTCTTTAAAACTGTCCGAAGACGTGAAAGGATTTATTTTTTTGTTTACTTCCGAATTTTTTTTGATGAACAAAAAAGACGAGCATCAGCTTTTGGAATTTCCATTTTTTTATCCTTTGGATAAAGAAAATCCGCCTTTGTATTTGCAAAAATTCGAAGCAGAAAAACTTATTTTTTGGTTTCAAGATGCTTGTGCAGAAAATAAAGAATTAAAAAACGATTCTGAGCCGATGATACGTTGCTTTTTGGATTTAATTTTGCTTTTTTGCAAAAGAATTTATCCTAAAAAAAATGACTCCGAACAAAAAAAAGGAAAAATTTTGGTCAAAAAGTTTTTACAACTTATCGACAAACATTACAAAAATATGCGTTCTGTGAATGAATATGCACAATTATTGCACTTAACTGCCAATCATTTGAACGAAACAGTCAAACATTTGACAGGCAGAACAGCCACAGATTTGATCAGAGAAAAGGTAATTTTGGAAATCAAAAAAATGCTAATTTATACCGATTTGGGCGTTTCAGAAATTGCTTTTCAATTCCAATTCGAAGATCAATCGTATTTTTCTAAATATTTTAAAAAAGAAGTAGGTTGTGCGCCTATGACATTCAGAAAAAAAAGTTAAAAGTTTAAAACCACCAAAAACACATGAAAAAAATTTTTCTTAATTTCATTTTATTATTTGCTACTTATTCGGTTTTTGCACAAACAGACAGCACCAAATCGAGCAAAAAATTTTTTATTGAAGGCTATTTAGACACTTATTATGCCTACGATTTTAGCAATCCTGTGAGCCGAGATCGCCCTTATTTTGTATCTTCTGCACGCCATAACGAATTGACTATCAACTTGATGTATGTAAGTTTTCGTTATGAAACTTCGCGCTTTCGCGCAAAACTTGCTCCAGGTTTTGGTACTTATATCAACGCCAATTATGCCGCAGAACCGCAAAGTCTAAAAAATATTGTAGAGGCAAATGTGGGCATCAAACTTTCCAAAAACAAAGAAATTTGGCTAGATGCGGGAGTTTTGGGTTCGCCTTTTACCAACGAAAACGCCATGTCTATGCAACATTTGTGTTATACCCGTTCTTACGCACCTGAATATGTGCCTTATTATGTGTCTGGCGCAAGATTGACTTTGCCTTTGAGCAGTAAATTGACTTGGTATTTGTGGATTATCAACGGTTGGCAACAAATTCAAGATGTAAATTCTCAAAAATCTTTTACTTCACAGCTCGAATATCGTCCTACGGAAAAATTATTGTTTAATTGGAATGTCTATGTTGGAGATGAACGTTCTGCGGTTTCGCCAAATTTTAGGACTCGCTATTTTTTCGATTTGTATATGGTTTATAACCAAAATGGCAAATTTTCGGCAACGGCTTGTGCGTATATTGGCAATCAAAAAAGTTTGAACAACAAAAACGAAGAACAGGATTTGATTTGGAGTCAGGCAAATGTTTCTGTGCGTTATCGTTTCAACGAATCTTGGTCAGTTTCGAGTCGTTTAGAATATTTTGATGACCCAAAAAGTGTGCAAATGACTTCTATTAATAATTCTGCCGATGGTTTTCAGGCAAGTAGTTTTACTTTGGGTTTAAATTATGCCATCGAGTCTAATATTTTGTTGCGTTTTGAGGGCAGATCGTTTAGTTCTTCCAAAAATGTTTACAAAAACGAAAACGGTGATCCGAGCAGCACTAACCAACTTTTGACGACAAGTTTGGCGGTTACATTCTAAAAAAATAATGCAAAACAGCCCAAAATTAAAACAAGCAAACTATATATTTGCTTGTTTTCTTGTATTTTTGGCTTTTGAAATTTGAAAAGATAATGGTTAATCAGACCTGCGGGAAACAGTGTGGACAATTAACAAAACAAACAGATGAGCAGTTTTTATTTTTCGGCAAAAATATGGCATGAGGCATATACTAAGGTAGATTTGTATAAGTCTGCCTTCAGTGTGATGTTTAACACCCATTTGCGTTTGGCTAATTACACAGAAAAAATAAAATCTATAGATTTTTTCTTCATTGTAACTTTGCCAAAAATTGCGCACATTAATCCTGAAAGAAGGCGTTATATTGCCAAAGAAGAACGTTTAGAACTTTCTTTGGCACTGGATTATGAAAAATTCCAAAATGCGGAAATACCCGAAACGAAGCAAATGATGGCGAATTTGTATTTGGAAAGCATCAAAACTTACCCAAAAATTAGGGGAATGAAAAAAATTGCTTTTGATACAGAACGTTTTTATAATGATGTTAAAGCCATGTTTGAAAAAGAGGGTTGGTTGCCAAAAAATGATGTAAGATCGGCACATTAAATTCGTCGTTTTGTAAACTATAAAATTAAACCCATGAAAAAACTAATTTTTATATTTTTCTTATTCAATTTTTTTAGTAAAATTCTTGCTCAAAATACGCTTTCTTCGGTGGGCGATGATGCCGAATTTAAGGCGGCGATAGAATTATTTAACAACAAACAATATGCCGCCGCACAAACCGCTTTTCAGCAATATATTTCTAAAAATGCCCAAGACGAAAAAAATATTCAAGCCGAATATTATTTGGCAATTTGTGCTTCTACACTAGAATCGCCAAATGCTTTGCTTTTGATGAATAATTTTATAGAAAAATACCCCAATCATTTGCGGGCAAAACCCATGTATTTTTATTTGGGAAATCATTATTTTCAAAAAAAAGATTTTAAAGCGGCGGCGCAAACCCTCGAAAAAATTTATGAACCCGATTACACCATTCCCGAAAATTTGGAAGCTGCTTATTTGCAAGGAAGTGCTTACATGGAATTGCGAAAATTTGATCAAGCCCTCAAAATCTTTGAATCTATCAAAAAAAGGGCAAATATTTACCAAACTAATGCTTCGTATTATTGCGCCTACATCTATTTTTTGAACAAAGATTATGACAAAGCCTTTGCCAATATCAAAAATATGGAAAACCAAAAAGATGCCGATCAAGCGGTGCAAACTTTGTTAGCAAGCATTTATTTCAAAAAAAATAGGTTTGTAGAACTCATTAATTATTTGGAACGCCTGCAAAAACAAGGAAAAACCATTCCCGCCACAATGGAATTATTGCTTGGAGACTCCTATTATATGACCGAACAATACGAAAAAGCGATCACGCATTTGGAAATTGCCTTCAACGGACTCAAAAATGATAGCGATTCTGCACTGATTTATCGTTTGGGATATTCTTTTCATCAAGTTCAAAAACTGCCTGATGCTATTTTTTATCTGAAAAAAATTGTTGTAGGTGAAAATGAATGGGCGCAACGTGCCAATTTTCAATTAGGAATGATTTATTTGTGGGAAAAAGATTTGCAAAATGCCTATTTTTATTTTGACAAAGCCCGAAAAATGAATTTTGTTGATGAAATGACCGAAATTGCTACCGTAAATTTTGCAAAATTGGCTTTCGAAATTTATGATTTTAAAGGTTCTTTAAACGGTTGTGAAATTTATTTAGAAAAATATCCGCAAGGAATGTATCGTTCTCAAATTGATTCTTTGATTGGTGATGCCTTTTTGAACAGTGAAGAATA
>RDXG01000190.1 GCA_004292785.1 Bacteroidota bacterium | reverse complement strand
AATTAAAAAATTGTAGAATTTTACATCAAACCATACGTATAAAAAAACTAAATATCTTGGATTTGCTTGTAAGTACAGCTGCTGCTTTAGTTAATTTTATAAATACATAAGTTATTGATTATCAATATTAAAAAGGTCTATTAAATAATCATTTTTTGCTAATTTTTGAAGATAAATATTAATAATAAGTAATAAGACAAAATAAATGTAACACAGACTTCAGTCTGTGAATATTGTAACCTGCTGAAAATCAATATTTTAACTTTTACGCTGCAAATAAACTATTCCCGAATCATTTCAGAAGGATCAATGATTGCCCCACGCCAAGCAGGAATCAAAGTAGCAGAAAGGTAAGGAATAATGGACAAACAAGCAATCATGAGCAAACTTTCGAAATCTAAAGCAGGCAAAAGTGCATAATTTGGATACAAAACCGACCAACCAACCAACAAAGGTTTAAGCAAAGGCGCATCAAAAACAAAAATATGAATGTAGCCCAAAATAATTCCTAAAAGTGTGCTAGTCAATGAGATAGCTATTCCTTCAAAACCTTTGAGTAATAAAATATCAGAAATTTGCCAGCCCAAACCTTTCAAAATTCCGATTTCTTTTTTCTCTTCATGGTTCAAACCTGCGGCGCGTTCCCAAGCCAAAATCAAAAAGGCAAAAAGAGCCAAAAAAGCTCCATACATCAATATTCCTCCTCGCCAAGAAAACAAAGTTTCGTAAGTAGCTTGTAATTGGGTTTTGCTTACGACCCTAATTCCTTCAAATTGCTCATCTATTTTTTTGCCAATATTGTCGGTTTCGTCAGAGTTTCTAAGCCTGATCGCAATGTCTGTAAATTCATTTTCGGGCAAGGAAATTATTTTTCGGGCAGAATTTGAGGATAAAATCAATAAATCGTTGCTGATCATGTCAGATTCGGCTGTAAAAATGCCCACAATTTTGAATTTTTGTATTTCGCCTTCTACTTCCGACAATGTTAAATAATCGCCAATTCTTAATTGCCTCACTTCCAAAATTCCTTGCCCAACCAAAACCGAATTAGAGTCTAATTTGCCCTCAAAATTGGTTTTGATCAAACCCAAATCCCGAAAACTAGAATCTGAACCCATAACCGTAAAAACTGCTCCCGAAGTAGCATCAAAAACATAGCCCCAAATTCTGCCTGTAATTTGCGAAATTCCTCGATAATTTTTCAAAGAATCGATCAAACTAATGGGCAAAGGGTGAAGTCTTCCGCCCTTAATTTTTTGTATCCAAAGTTCAGGAATATGTTGCAAAACCGCCTTCGTTTCTGTGCGCAAAGAGTTAGTAAAAAGCACCACAGAGGCATAAAAAGCAACTACTAAGGCATAAATAAAAATCAAAGCAAATTGTTTTTGCCAACGACGAGCCAAAGAAATTAGGGCATATTCAAGAATATTGAGCATTTTTTTATCTGAAATAATACAAATAATAATAACTATTTTTGTTGCAAAATAATTTATAATTATAACTTATCAAAAATATATGAACTTTTACAAAATTCAAAAGTATTAATTTTTTTGTTTTATTTTTGATAATTACAAAAAATTAATCATTATTTGTGTTAAAATACATAAAAAATTGTTGATCGGATTGTTCTTTTTGCCAATAATTGCTCTTGCTCTATTTTACTGGTGGGCGGGCAGAGGAAAACTTGCCAAACACGAATTGGCAAAAATCAAAAATTATGCTCAAAATCCAAGCCCAAATTTAACGGAATTTAAAATTATTACGTTCAATATTGGTTATTT
>RDXG01000342.1 GCA_004292785.1 Bacteroidota bacterium | reverse complement strand
CAGAGTTTGGGAAATTTACAGAGCAAAAGACATCAAAAATTTGTTGAGTTGCCAAATTATTTTTGTTTGTAATTCCGAAAAAGACAAAATCGAAGATATATGTATGGCTTTGAAAAATACGCATATTTTAAGCATTGCCGACCAAATAGACAATTTTTGTCAATTAGGCGGAATCGTGAATTTTACCAACAGCAAAGCCGTTTTTGAAATCAATATGGAGGCAGCAAAACGCGCCGAAATTACGGTTGATGGCAAATTTATTAAATCTTTAAAATCTTTAAAATCCACTGGAAGTGCTAACCCTAATACGCAAGAGTAAACTGAATAACGTTTCCATTCGAATCAAAATTATGCTGGTCATTATGTTTGTCAGCACACTTTCCTTGTCTTTGGCTTTTGTTTCTTTGTTTATATACGATTTCTGGTACTACCAAAAAAAAATGGTCAAAGACAAAACTCACATGGCTGATGTGGTCGGGAACACCGCTAGCGCATCAATAGATTTGGGTTTGGTTGATGCCGCAGAAACTTATTTGAACGATATGTTTTCGAAAGAGAAAGAAATTATATCGTCTTTTGTATTTAAAGAAGAAAAAATTCTTGCTTCCTATCAAAAAGATAAATCAAACAAAAAACTGCCTGCTTATGCAGCTCAAAGCCATGCTTTCAATTTTACAGAAAATTATTTAGAAATTTATCAAGATATTTATGATGATGACGAAAAAATTTGTACCATTTATCTAAAATCTAACATTGATGATCTTTACCAAAGATCAATTAGTTATGCTTCTGTGTTTGTTTTTGTGTTTTTGTGCGCGCTTGCTTTAAATTATGCTTTGTCGATGAGTTTGCAAAAAATAATTTCAAAACCCATTTTGTCGATGGCAGAAACCACCAATAAAATCTCGGTGGACAGAGATTATTCGCTTAGAATTGAAGTAAACAGGCACGACGAAGTGGGAATGTTGATGGAAGGTTTTAACGAAATGCTCTCGCAAATTGAAAAACAAAATGATGCCCTAGTGCTTTCTAAAGAGCAAGCAGAACGGTCTGTGAAGGTAAAAGAACAGTTTTTGGCAAACATGAGCCACGAAATCAGAACGCCAATGAACGCCGTCATGGGCATGACCGATTTGTTATTGGGAACGCCTTTGCAAGTAGAACAAAAAAAATATTTGGAAATTATCAGAAATTCTGCGGATAATTTGTTGGTTATTTTGAACGATATTTTGGATTTTTCTAAAATAGAATCAGGGAAATTGATGTTTGAAGAAAAAGTAATCAATCTTTCTTTGATGATTCAGGGAATTGTGGCGGGTTCAAAAATCAAAACTGACAAAAAACAAATTAAAATAATTACTTCAATTCCAAATACTTTCCCTAATTTGTTTCTCGGTGATCCTGTTCGTTTAAACCAAATTTTGTTAAATCTTTATACCAACGCCATCAAATTTACAGAAGAAGGCGAAATTACTATCGGCGCAAATGTGCTTACAGAAGACGAAAAAACGGTTTTGATCAATTTTTATGTCAAAGATACAGGAATCGGAATTCCTGAAGACAAAACCGAAACCATATTTTTGAGTTTTAACCAAGCAAGCAGCGACACCACCCGAAAATATGGCGGAAGTGGCTTAGGATTAACCATTTGCAAACAATTGGTCGAATTACAAAACGGTAAAATTTCGGTAATTAGCAAAGTTGGCGTAGGAAGTACATTTTCTTTTCAAATTACTTTTAAGAAGTTTTTTGACAAAGAAAATGAAAAAAATAAAATTGTTCTTCAAAAAGCCAAAGACGAAATTGTGGCAGATGGCAAAGGAAAAAAGGTTTTGCTCGCAGAAGACAACGAAATTAACCAAATGTTGGTTGTTCATTTGTTGGAACGTTGGAATTTTGTGGTCGAAGTAGCCGAAAACGGAATGATTGCCTTCGAAAAATTGCGTGATTCCGATTATTCTTTGGTTTTGATGGACGTACATATGCCCGAACTCGATGGTTATCAAGCCACAGAAAAAATCCGTAGCGAATTGGACAACCCCAAAAACCAAATTCCGATCATTGCCATGACCGCTTCTGCCCTCAAAGGCGAAACTGAACGTTGTTTGGCGGCGGGAATGAACGATTATATTGCCAAACCTTTCGACAAAAATGTGTTGCGGGACAAGGTTTTGCATTATACTTCGATTTGAGAAAAGTTATTGTAGGTATTTTTTGTTAAATATTTGGATTTCACAGGTAGGATTTACGTAAAATGTATCGCAAACATTCCTGTTTGCGTTTGTGGCTTAATCGCAAACAGGAATATTTGCGGTACAGGCTTCAAAATTTAAGATTTGCGTAAGTCCTAACAGGTTATTTTTTGTTTATTTGAAATAATCTATTGATTCAATCTAAGTAATTAGACAAAATTAAATGTAACACAGACTTTAGTCTGTGTCTTGCAAATTATTGAGATTTGATCTAAATAAAACATAAAAACAAAAAAAATGGCTTTAAATTGGAACGAAATAAAAGATAGGGCATTAAATTTCTCAAAAGAATGGGCAGAAACTACTAGCGAAGAGGCAGATGCAAAACCGTTTTTAGTAGAATTTTTTAACGTTTTTGGAATCAGTAACAGACGATTTTCCACTTTTGAATACAGAGTAAAAAAACTCGATGACAAAGATGGTTACATCGATTTGCTGTGGAAAGGAGTCCTTTTGGTAGAAATGAAAAGCAGAGGCAAAAGCCTTGACAAAGCATTTATACAAGCAAAAGAATATTTGTATGGATTAAAAGAACACGAATTACCCAAATATATTCTTGTTTCGGATTTTGAAAATTTTAGACTCTACGACCTTGAAGACAACACAAACGTAGAATTTAAACTAAAAAATCTTATTAATAACGTTCAGCATTTTGGTTATTTGCTGGGCTACAACAAAAAAGTTTACAAAGAACAAGACCCTGCAAACATCAAGGCGGCGGAGCTGATGGGCAAACTCCACGACAGACTCAAAGAAATTGGCTACAAAGGACACTCGCTAGAAGTTTATTTGGTGCGCATTTTATTTTTATTGTTTGCCGAAGACACCACCATTTTCAGCAAACAGCAATTTCAGGATTACATAGAACAGCGTACAAACATAGACGGCAGTGATCTTGCCGCCAAATTGCAAGAGCTTTTTCAGGTGCTAAATACGCCAAAAGAAAACCGTTTTAAAAATTTGGACGAACAATTAGCCGATTTTCCTTACATAAACGGAAAACTTTTTGAGGAGAATTTGCCTACCGCAAGTTTTGACAGCAAAATGCGACAGGCACTTTTAGATTGTTGTTATTTTGATTGGAGCAAAATTTCGCCTGCTATTTTTGGTTCTATGTTTCAAAGTGTTATGAATCCGATTGAACGCCGAAACTTGGGCGCGCATTACACTAGCGAAAGCAATATTTTGAAATTGATCAAACCGCTTTTTTTAGATGATCTTTGGGCAGAATTTGAAAGTATCAAATATGATATTCCAAGACTTAATAAGTTTCATGTCAAAATTGCAACATTGCGATTTCTTGATCCCGCTTGCGGTTGTGGCAATTTTTTGATTATTGCTTACAGAGAATTGCGGATTTTGGAGTTTCATGTAATTACTACCTTAGAAAAACTCAATATAAAAATTTATCAAATGCAATTTATTGATATTTCCTTATTTTTTAAGGTCAATGTCGATAAATTTTATGGAATAGAATATGAGGAATTTCCTGCCCGAATTGCAGAAGTGGCAATGTGGCTCATAGACCATCAAATGAATATGTATTGTAGCATGGAAACAGGCAAAACTCTTGTGAGGATACCTTTGGTAAAATCGGCTACGATCAAAAATGCAGATGCTTTAACAACAGATTGGGATAGTTTGTTAAGCAAAGAAAAAGAAAATGCAACTACAATCAATCCAGAAGATGCTGATATTGTCATTAATTCTGTGGTGGGTAAAGCCAATTCAAAACAGGGGAAAAGGAAAATGCTGGTTGAGTATTATAAAATAATCGACGAGTTTTCGGAAATAACGCCTGATACAAAATTTGATTTTATCATTGGAAATCCGCCTTTTATTGGTTCTAAAATGATGAAACAGCATCAGCGAGACCAAATTGTAAAACAGTTTGATAATGTTGCAGGCAGTGGAACGCTTGATTATGTAACAGGTTGGTATATCAAAGCCGCAAAATACATTCAAGACACAGAAATTAAAGTAGGTTTTGTTTCTACAAATTCTATTGTGCAAGGCGAACAAACAAGCATACTTTGGGGACAAATGCTCAACAAATACAAAATCAAAATTCATTTTGCACACCGCACTTTCAAATGGAGCAATGAGGCAAAAGGGAATGCGGCAGTTTATTGTGTGATCATTGGTTTTGCTAATTTTGATACAGATAACAAAAGTATTTTTGAATATGAAAATATCAAAGGCGAAGCACAAGAAATTAAGGCAAAAAATATCAATCCTTATTTGGTAGATGCAAAGGACATTTTGATCGAAAAAAGAAGGACAGCAATTTGCAATGTGCCAAAAATAGTTTTTGGCAATATGCCCAACGATGGCGGTCATTTGCTTTTTACAGACGAAGAGAAAATAATTTTTCTTCAAAAAGAACCACAAGCCGAAAAATATATCAAACCCATTATTTCAGCTCATGAATTTTTGAATGGCAAAAAAAGATGGTGTTTATGGTTAGTTGATGTTGCCCCATTGGAGTTAAAAAAGACACCTGAAGTCTTAAAAAGAGTAAACGCTGTAAAAAAATATCGGGAGGCAAGCACAAGAGCCGCTACTCGAAAATTAGCCAAAACACCTGCTTTATTTGGTGAAATAAGACAACCTTCAGGAAAATATATTTTAATTCCAAATACAACATCTGGAAACAGAGCATATATTCCTTTAGGTTTTTTTGATAACAATGATATTCTGACAAACTCTTGTTCTTCTGTAAATAGCACTGCAACAATTTATCATTTTGGCATACTTTCCTCACAAATGCACATGGCTTGGGTAAAATCTGTTTGTGGCTATTTGGGAACAAGTTTTCGTTATTCGAATGAAATTGTTTACAATAATTATCCTTTTCCCGAAAATCCTAGCGAAAAGCAAATTAAAGCCATCGAAAAAGCGGCGCAAAAAGTGTTAGATGCAAGATCGCAATTTTCTAAAAATTCCTTAGCAGATATGTATGATCCTTTGCTCATGCCTCCCGCATTGGCAAAAGCCCATAATGCCCTAGACAAAGCCGTAGATTTGGCTTACAGAGCGCAACCTTTTGTAAATGAGGCAAACAGAATGGTTTTTTTGTTTGAGTTATACGAAAAATATACGGCAGGCTTATTTGTGAAAGAGAAAAAAAAGAAAGGAAAGAAAACCAAATAACACAAAAAGAAAGGAAAGAAAACCAAATAACACAAGTCAGACATTTGTCGGACATTTTTTTATTTATCGATATATTTCACAAATTTTTGAATGTAGGCAAACAGAAATGTTTGCCTACAAAAATTAACACAAGTCAGACATTTGTCGGACATTTTTTTTATCGATATGTTTTTACAAATTCCTCAACCGCCCCAAAAATTTCTTCTTCAAAAAGCGTAAAATTTGTTTTTCTGCCTTTCTGAACGCCTTTTCCTATGCCATTGGTCATAAAAACAAAGCCATTTTTTGTATTTTTGTCAAAATACATTCCGCTAAACAAACCATAAGCATCACCAGAATGCCCGATTAATTTGGTGGTTTCAAAAACAACATCAATTTTTGGCGTGTTGCTCAACAAATGAAAACCCAATCCCCAAGTTTGGAAAGGCATATCTACCATATTTCCGTTTTTGCCATCATAATTATAATGTGTTTGGTGCATCAAATTTGCCGTAGAATCTTGCAAAATTTGGGTATTGTTGTACGTGCCATTGTTGGCGTGCATGAGCATAAATTTGATCAAATCTGGGGCTGAACAACGCAAACCACCTTGCGGACTAAAAATTGCACCATTCGAACCGATCACATATTTGTCTAATTTTCGAGCTTCAGGCTTTTTTCCTTCATGATTTTCGAATTGTGGAGTCCAACCTGTGCTGTCCGTCTTGCGATACAAAACCGCCAAATGATTGACATCGAGGTCTTCAATATTGAAACTTGCCTTCATTTGCAAAGGTTCTAAAATATTTTTTCGGCAAAAAACATCAAATCTTTCCTTGCTAATTCGTTCTACCAACGTTCCCATAATGCCAAAAGCGGGATTAGAATAGCTAAAATAAGTGTTTGGTTCTTTGTCTAAAAACATATCTTCTGTAAAAAATTTGCTTTTGGGCGTAAAAAGTTCGGAAATATTGGCAGGAGGATCAGTTTTGTAGGCTTCGCCCAAAAAATCTCCGTAACCTGTGCCATCATTGACCGTAGAAGTATGCGTGAGCAACATTCTGAACGTAATTGGCGTTTTAGGAAATTTTGGATTTCGCAAAGAAAAACCCAAATATTTGTTCACGTCCTCGTCTAATTTGAAAAGTCCTTTTTCGTAGAGTTTCAACAAAGCCGTTGCGGTGATGGTTTTGGAAACAGAGGCAATTCTGTAAGCCGTTTGCGGATCAATTTTGACTTTGCGCGCCGAATCGGCAAAACCCAAATATTGTTCATAAACTGTTTGGTTTTTGAGAACAATCGCCAAAGAAAGCCCCATCAAATCGTGATTTTTGGCAATTTGATCTATTTTTTGTTTGAGAGTTTCTGCGGGAGTAAGCATTTTAGATTCGTCTTGTTTTTTTGGAGAATGACAAGCAAAAACGATAAAAACGAGTAAATAAAGTAGTTTTTTCATAAATTTTTGAATTGATATTTAGAAATAACATTTCTCAAAGAAATGTTATTTCTGGGAATGAATTTCTTTGGTTTTATAAAATTTCTGCCAATTTTTTAGCCAAAGCCTCGCCACGCAAACCTTTTTCTACAATGATTCCGTTTTTGTCTATCAAAACTGTCATCGGAATGCCCTCGATGCCGTACATTGGCACTACTACAGACTGCCATTGTTTGAGGTCTGAAATGTGTTTCCAAGTCAATTTATCTTTTGCGATGGCTTCTTTCCATTTGCTTTCGTCTTTGTCAAGCGACACGCCCAAAATTTCGAAATCTTTGTTTTTGTATTGTTCATACAATTTTACTACATTCGGATTTTCTTGACGGCAAGGTCCGCACCAAGAAGCCCAAAAATCGATGAGTACATATTTTCCTTTCAAAGAAGAAAGAGCAAGGGTTTTGCCATCAGGAGTAGTCAAAGAAATTTCAGGTGCAGGTTGTCCTACTGCGGTTTTTTTCATTTTATTTAAGCCTTCGCTAAAATTTTTAGCCAATTCAGAAGTAGGGTAGGAGGTGATAATTTTTGTAGCTAATTTTTCCAAAAGAGCCAATTCTTTATCTTTGTCCAACAAATTACTCACCAAAATAGCCACCACCGAATTATCGCATTTTTCGATCAATTTTTTCGCGCCAACTTCGGCATCTTTGCCCAAACCTTCAAAATCTTTTTCAATTTTTGCCATATTTTCTGCACTGTTCATGCTTTGTGCGGTCATGTACGCCTGACGCAAACTATCAGAACGTGCGCCCAAAGAACGTTCAAAACGGATGTATTCCTGCAACAAATCGGTATCTTTTGAACCTTTAACCACAAATTTTCCACCTTCTACGCCTTCAGCTTCTACCGAAATGTTGCTATTATTTAGCACCAATTCGCTTTGTTGAACGCCAAAAAAATCTACTACGCAAAGCGTTGGTTCGCTTACTTTTACTTTGAAAGTAAAATTTCCATCTTTGTCTGCTTGAACAGAATCTAAGGGAACGATGGACTGAAAATTGACAATTTTGTTGAGTTTGATCAAACCTGTGCCAACATTTGCCACTTTTCCTTTGATTTGCACTTCGCCATTTACCGATTCGCTGTCTGTGCCTTGTGCAGACTGACAAGCCGAAAATCCTGTTGCCAAAAACAAGGCAAGGACAATTTTAATGAATGATCTCATAGTTAAAAAATTAAAATTGCACAAATGTACAATTTTTTTAAGGAAAAATTTAGAAAAAACAAATTTTACCTTTGCAAAAAATCGATGATTTTCGCCACCATATTTCTACAAGATTCTAACCATTTTGGCATTTTAAAAAAGCCATGAATCATGCTTTCATAACAAATATATTCTACAGGAACGCCAAATTTTTTGAGTTTTTCGGCATACAAAAATCCATCATCTCGCAAAGGATCGAGTTCTGCTGTCAAAATTAATGCTTTGGGCAAATTTGCCAAATTTTTGGCAAGCAAAGGCGAAAAATAAGGATTTTGCAAATCTTCTTCAGTATTTTGATAATGCGAAAAATACCATTTCATCATGTTCGCAGTCAAACTAAAACCTTGTCCATGCGTTTGGTAAGACTCTGTGTTGCAATTTGCGTCTGTGTGCGGATAAAGCAAAATTTGCGAATAAATTTTTGGAAAACCCTTGTCTTTTGCCATCAAAGTGGCTACGATTGCCAAATATGCCCCCGAACTGTCGCCCATAACGCTTATTTTTTCAGAATTTCCGCCTATTTTTTCAGAATTTTGACTTACCCAACAAAGTACCTCATAAGCGTCTTCGATGGCGCAAGGAAATTTGTGTTCAGGTGTAAGTCTGTAATCAACCGAAATAATGATGGTATTTGAACGATTGACAATGTAGCAACAATTTGCGTCATAACCTGCAATACTGCCCGTCATTAAGCCGCCACCATGAAAATAAATCACGATTGGCAAATTTGGATCGGCTGAAGGTTTATAAATCCTGATCGGAATATGTTTGACTTTATGATCGGTCATTTCAAAAACCTGTTCGAGATCAAAATTGGATATTTTTGCACTTTCTGCTCGCAAAATTGCTGATTTTTTTGCGTCTTCAGGTGTAAAATCTTCCCAAGATATGGCGGGCATACTGTTGGCAATTTCTAATAATTCTTTGATTTTTGGATGCATATTTTTAATAAATGATTTTGAATAACTAATTAATTGAAAATATTTTTTTATAATTATCTGATTTTCAATTACTTATAGCTTATTTTTTTTATTTAATAAAAGAGTTTTGTAAGAATAAATAAAAAAAATGAAAAAAGTTTAGATTTTTGGCTTTTCTTTTCTATTTTTCGTTTATGAAAGCCGAAAATTTTACAGAAAACTTAATCATTGGTGCAGGTCTTGCAGGTTTGGCAATGGCGGCACGTTTATCTTGGCACAAAATGCCCTACCAAATCCTTGAAAAAAGTGATCAGGTGGCACATTCTTGGGAAAAACATTACGATAGTTTGTCTATGCAAACGAGCAAATTATATTCAGCGCTTCCGCATTTTGCTTTTCCTTTGCATTATCCCAAATATGTTCCAAAAAATCTGTTGTTAGAATATTGTAAAAATTATGCAAAAGAATTTGCGATGCCCATTGTTTTTGGCACTGAAATAAATAATATAAAGCAATTAACAGATAAAAATTGGCAAGTTGTAAGCAAAAATAAGCAAGAATATCTATGTAAAAATTTGATTGTTGCCACAGGAAATTGCCAAATTCCAAGTATGCCTGATATTGAGGGTCTTAAAAAATATAGACAGCCGCTTATTCATAGTCAAGAATATAAAAATGCCGAAAATTGTGATGGAAAGAAGGTTTTAGTCGTAGGTTTTGGTACTTCAGCCAATGAAATTGCCTACGAATTGCATAAAAATGGTGCTTTTGTAAGTATGTCTGTTCAAAATTCGCAGCATATTTTGTACAAAGATTCTTTTGGTTTTTCGTCTCATGAATATATGGTTTGGCTTTATAAAATGAATTTGCCAAGCGCAATGACTGACTATTTTTCGATGCTTTATCAAAGAAATACTGTTGGAGATGCTGCAAATGTGGGGATTAATAGCCCAAACGATTCGCTTTCTGTACAATTAAAAAAAGGAATTGAGCCTACGGTTGATGTTGGAACTTTGGATTTGATTAGAAAAAAAATTATTCGAATTTTGCCTGCCATCAAAAAAATACATCCAAAAGATATTGAATTTGAAAACAAAAACAAAGAATCTTTTGACAAAATCATTTTTGCAACAGGTTATCAAACTTTGGTGAGTAAACTTTTTTTACAAATGAAAGAAATTTTTAACGAAAAAGGCAGACCTGAAAAACTATTTTTCAATGATTATCAAGGATTATATTTTTTAGGTTTTAGGCATCATTTGGCAGGAACTATTTATGGAATTAATGAAGATTCTGCAAAAATATTACGTCAAATATTGGGTTAAAATAAGGTAGGTTTTAAGCCTACCTTTACAAAATTTATATTTTCAAAGAACCCAAATCAAATCCTGGAATGTTTGGCATCATGCCTTCGGTTTGCTTTTTGAGCGATTCTTGACATTTTTCTTCTACTGCTACGATTGCCTTGTTTACCGCAGCAATGATCAGATCTTGCATCATTTCGAGGTCTTCTGGTTTAGCCAAATCTTTGTCTATTTCCAATTTAATGACCTGTTTGCTACCATTCACAGTAACTTTTACCATGCCTCCACCTGATTCGGCTTCTGCTCGAATATGCACTAAGTTTTCTTGTGCTTCTTTCATTTTTGCTTGCATTTCTCTTACCGAGCCAAGCATTTTCATCATATCCATTTGTTTTTTTGTTTAGTTTATTTTAATTTTTATTACGCAAATTTTCAATTTCTTCTGCGCTCAAACCTGTAATTTGCATAATGACTTCGTTGGACAAACCTGCCATGATCGAGTTTTTGGCAATGCCAATTTTTTCCTCCAATTTACCTTGCTCTTTTGCAAATTGTTCGTAAGCAATTTTTGCACTTTCGGCAGCATTTTTGTTCTTGTTTTCCGTCAATTCTTCTGGGCTAAGCTCTTCATAATCAATGAGTTCAGCAACTTTTCTAACACCTTGATTGTCCATGTTGATATTTGGATTTTCAGGGTTTTTGATCGATTCTTTGACCAACTGCAACCAATCTCTGTAACCTTGTGGCGTATTATTTTTGATGTATTGATGGTTTAAACAGATCAATTTATGTCCAAAAACATCAAATTCTTTGCCTTCCAAATCAAATAAATTGCTATGATGAAACAAAATATCGCGTTCCACCAAATCTCCGTTTCTTTCTGTGGCAACATATTTGTTGGTAAAAACGGCTATCGTATAAACCACTTTTGAGGCTTTATATTCTTTTGAAGTGCGTTGTAATTCTGCGATTGCCATATTGTGATACAACAAAAAGCGGTCAAAATTATAGTCATAGTCCACTTTTTGAATTTCTACAATGACTCTTTCATCTTTGCTTTGCGCAAAAATATCGTATTTAAAGTCAATGTAAGAAATTTTAGGTCTAAATCTTTTTTCGGTTTCTACTGTTTCCGCTTCAAAATCGACTCCAAACAAATCCTTAACCAAACATCTCAAAACAAATTTGTCGGTAAAAGCCTTTTTAAAAATAATTTCATTGTCTAAATTTCCGAGCATGGCGCATTAATTTTTATTTTCACAAATATAAAAAATAAAAATTATTCTTTTTCTTTTTTAGGTTTAAACTTTTCGATGTGTTTGTCCACTTCTTTGCTTAAAACATCTAAAGGCAAAGCCCCGTTTTGTAAAATGATTTCATGAAAACGCCTAAGATCAAAATTTTCAGCAATTTCTATTTGCGCCTTTTCTCTTAACTCATTGATTTTGTTTAAACCTGCCCGATATGCCCACGCCTGACCTGGATAAATGATGATTTCATCAACGATTCTGGCACATTCATCTTTGGAAAGTCCACTAATATTTTTCAAATAATCCATCGACTGTTCTCTAGTCCAATGTTTGTAATGAATACCAGAGTCAATCACCAAACTTGCAACTTTCAACAAATCGAGGTGATATTTTCCTAATAAACTCAAATTATTCCTAAAAAAACCAAGTTCTTCTGCCACTTCCAATGAGTAAGCAATCCAACCTTCTTGATACGCAGAAAAAGAAATTAGTTTTCTAAAATTAGGAACATCAAGCATTTCTCTTTGTTTGCTTTGTTGCAAATGTTTTCCCAAAAGAAGTTCTGAACAAAGCCAAGCAGGCATCAAAAATTTTCGTATATAACTGATATGTCGCAAATTAACATAAAAAAAAGCTGTGCTGTCGCCTTTTAAAGTAATTGGATCGTAAACAAATAAAGGCGAATAAGTTTCTTTAAAAATGGGCATTCTGCAAATTTCTATGCCGCTGTTTGGTTTTATTCTTACCAATTTATACAACAAAGTATCTGATTTTTTTAACAGTTTTTCAAAATCTTTCAAAAAGAGTTCTCTGCCTTTTTCGTCATCTGCATAAAGTTGTTCCTTGTTATTCAATAAAACGGCATAGCCACTTCCGACCAAAGTGTCATTGGCAGGCAAACCCTCAGCCAGCATTAGAGGCTTAATTTTTTCAACTGTTTTTTGCAATTCTTTGAGGGCTTGCTCGTGAAGTTCGTCTATTAAGCCGCCATCTTGGTTGGTATAAAACGTAATTCGAGAAGCATAATAGGATTCACTATCTGGAAAACGCCAAATGCCCACATCATCATTTGCCGACTCGGAAAGACTTGATAAATAATCACTTAATTTTGTATAACTTGGATAAACCACATCTTCGATCATGCTGTTGAGTCCAAAATACAATTCTTCTTTGGCTTGTTCGGGCAAAATCTCAATTTTATCAACTTTATTCACAAAATCGAGATACAATATATTATCCTTTGTATTTTTTGTTAAAAAATTATTGATCTGAACCAGCATAATATCCAACATATATTTTGGTGGAACGAAACCCAAATCGTGGCGAATGGTCAAATTAGAAATGATTTTATCAATTTTTTCATTTAATTTCGACACCCGAATTACATATTTTTCTGCATCAGAAATGTCTTTGATTCGATGATAAGAAAGCATAAAATCAGGAAAATCTATTTGCACGCCGTTCAAATGATTGATCGGATAATTGTGGTTTAAATAGGGTTCTTGCAACAATTCGTTTTCCAAATATCTGCCCAAAATGGTGGTCGAAAGTATCTGACTTTCAGACTGTTCTGCGCGTTTGTAGGAATTGAGCATTTCCAAATTTCTGCTTAAATCTTTGAAGGCTTTTTCGTGATCTTCAGGCAAATCTATCTCTGCATTATGAAATTTTATTCCATAATATTCCAAAAAATGTGCTTTGGTAAGTTGTTCAGGATTTTTTAGGGCAAGCTGCCACAACCATCTTTCATAAAAATGATCAATATTAAAAGGTTTGTACCAAATGGTGTTGATCACCCAAAGAAAAGCCATTGAAAATAGTGTCCAGAAGGTATATTTGAGTAGTTTTTTTTTCATATTAGCCCATTTGCTGTTTAAACAACTCTATTTTTTGTTCTAATAGAGTAACCTGATCCATGCTTTCGGCTTCAGAAATTACATCATTTAATAAAGCAAGTTGTTTAATGATTTCGGTTTCGTGCTGGGTATCAGTTCGTAAATAATCACCTTTAAAATTTTGTTCTTGCAAACGATCCAATTTTTGGGCGGCGCGTTCCAAACGCGATCTTTGTTCTTGTTTTTTTTGCAATTTGTCTAACTCGCTTTGAATTTTCAAATAATTTTTCAAGCGTTCTTTGACTACCAACATATTTTCGCTGGCATTGCGAATCAGTCTTTCTGCGGTTTCAATATTTGCTTGTTCTACATCTTCCAAAAAGTCGTCTTTTTGAAAATACAAAACTCTTAGATCAGAAACTTTGTGCGCAAAAATAATGCTTGCATCTTTCAAAATGCTTTCTATGCTTAAATTTGCGGTATTCATGTCGCGAGATTTATAAATAGAAGCATAAACTTCTGCCAAATTTTCGTTCAAATTTCGGATCAAAGCCTGATCTTTTTTGATATAAAAACTGTTTTGCAAACGAATTTTTTGGATTTTATCGGTTGAACCCGAAGCCACGCCCAATTCCATGCAAGTGTCTTTAAATTTTTTAATAAATGGTTTATATTGAGTTCCTTTGTACCTATAATCATTGAGTTTAAGTTTTTTCCCGCCTTTAAAATCAATTACAACTACTTTCCATTGGTCGTTTGCTAGTGGGCTGTCTAAATCTAAATCCAAAATTTTACTTTTTCGTGCGTCTTGTTCGTCTTTTCCCATGCCAATAAACTCCACATCTTCTAGCGAATATTTTTGCAAAGAATTGTTCAAACCTTTATAAACCCAAAGTTCTTTTCCTGTAATTTCGAGCTTTCTGGCTGAAAAAATAAGGTCTTCGATGCCTACAATTCCCAAAACTCCTGTAAAAACATAGAAAAAATACATATACCAATCGCCAAATAAAAAGCTAGGAACAAAGGCAAAAAACGCTAAAAGTAGCAAGCCCAAAAATATTCCGTTATCACTCAAAAGTATATGATCGTCGTCTTGATCTTTCATTCTATTTTTTATTTTTACGCCAAAAATTAGTTTTCAGATTATTTCAATGCCAAAATTAAAAAAAAATATGATTTTTAAATGATTTAAACAAAAATATTTAAGCAAA
>RDXG01000189.1 GCA_004292785.1 Bacteroidota bacterium | reverse complement strand
ATTCCTTTTTCTATCTGCTTGATATACAATGAGTTATTAGAAATATTGAATTGCCGATTTTGTTGGTTATAAGAATGTGCCGAAGCCCCGATTCCCAAATAACTGCCTTTTTTCCAATAATTTGTGTTGTGTTTGGAATAATGATTGGGCATCGCAAAATTAGAAATTTCGTAATGTTGATAGCCTTTATTTTCCAAATTTTCGACCAACATATCAAACTGATCGTTAGCAAAATCGTCATTGATTTCGTTGATTTTCTTGTTTTTTAGCCATTTCCCAAAAACTGTTTTTTCTTCGATGGTCAAACAATAAGCGGAAATATGTTTCGCGCCAATTTGCGAAGCCATTTGCAAATCTTTTTTCCAAAAGTCATGATTTTGGGCAGGAACACCATAAATTAAGTCAAAACTAAGGTTATCAAAACCAATTTTTTGCGCATTTTCCAAACATTCTAGCGATTGTTTGGCATTGTGAGATCGGTTCATGTATTTGAGAAAAGCCTCATCAAAAGACTGCACACCAATACTTAAACGATTGATTCCTAGTGATTTAAGTTCTTTTAATTTGTTTTTGTTCAGGTCGTCGGGGTTTGCTTCCAAAGTTATTTCTGCCTGCGGATCAACTTCGAAATTGTTATAAATATTTTTTAAAACAGATTCCAATTCGGTTTGAGAAAGCACAGAAGGCGTGCCTCCACCAAAATAAATGCTAGAAATGCTATTTTTTTCAGAAAAATAATCTTTTTGTAATACAATTTCTTTGTTTATGGCATTGATCATGGCTGTTTTTTGCGTAAAATTCGTAGAAAAATGAAAATCACAATAATAGCAAGCCTTTCGGCAAAAAGGAATATGAACGTAGATGGTGGGCATGGTTTTGGTTATTTGGCTCGCAATTTATTTATTTTCTAATGATTTTACAAAAATATTTTGCTTTGCAATTATTTTAAAGCAAAAATATTGCAAAGCAAAATTCTCACAAAGCCAATTTTTTGGCAATTTTTTGCACTTCTTTTATAGAAAGTTCGGTTAATTCTGCGGTTTCTGCCACAGTCATTCCTTTTAAAAGACATTTTTCTGCGGTTTTTAGCTTGGCTAGCTTCTCTCCTTTTTGCAAACCAATTTGTTCGCCTTCCTGCAAACCTTCTTCTTTTCCTTCCTTAAAATAAGTGTCCATGGCACTTTTTAAGTCCCAATATTCTTTCAAACTTTCCTGATAAACTGCCTGCTCTTTTTTGTTATAGCAAGAAATTTCAGCCAATTCCATCAGCCTTTTGAAAATGCCAAATTGTAATTCTTCGGGTTTGTCCCTTAGTTTATGCAAATTTTTGAAAGCATAAAGCCAGCGTTCAAAGTCGTTTTCGAGTTCTTCTAATTCCTTGTTAAACTTCGGAATTTCCAAATAGACATAAGTTAATTTTTGATAAAAAACTTCGTGGTTTTCCTCATCGATCAACTTGATTCTGTGCAAAAGTTTTTCAGTTTTTAGATCATCAAAAGTGAAATCTAGGATCGCAATCGTATACACATTTTTGAGTTCATAAGTCCATTCTCTGCCTCGAATTGCTTGTTCTTGGATCGCAAAAGCGGAATAATAAATGCTGCGATCTTTAAAAAATTCCTGTTTGACTCTTTGCACTTCGATAATGATTTTTTCCTGTCTTTCATTGGTGCAATAAAGGTCAAAAACGGCTTTGCGATCCGTTTTTCTTCTGCCTAATTTTTCATTTTTTAGGTAAGTCAAATCGGTGATTCGTTCTTTTCCGATTAATAATTCGTTTAAAAAAGAGATTAAA
>RDXG01000341.1 GCA_004292785.1 Bacteroidota bacterium | reverse complement strand
ACCATTTTATTTTGGAAAGAAGAAGAAAATCAGTTTGTAATTGCCAATATTGACCCAAACAGAACAGATTATACTTTCGAAGATTATTTGCAATTACCCTACCGCGCACCCTATGAGTTAATGAATGGAAAACTTGTTTTTAAACCTACTCCTTATATAAAACATCAATCCGTTCTTGGCGAATTACTCTTTCTACTTGGAACTTATAACAAAAAACACACATTAGGAAAGGTTTTATTTTTGCCTTTTGATGTTCTTTTTGACAAAAATAATTGTTGTCAGCCTGATTTGTTGTTTATTAACAATCAACGTTTAGGAATTCTTGACGAATTAAGGGCAAATGATGCTCCTGATTTAACCATAGAAATTTTATCTGAAGACTTAGAAAGAGATTATGTTCATAAAATGGCTATTTACGCCAAATTTGGAGTCCTCGAATATTGGATAATTGACTTAAAAACCCCAAAAATAGATGTTTACGAAAACCAAGATTCTGAAATGGTTTTGGTTCAAACTGCGGGCTTAAATGGAAGTATCAAGTCCAAAGTAATTAAGGATTTTGTGTTGAATTTGAGTGATATTTTTTAAAAACAAAATTATGTTTGACAATTTTTTAATCTTGCCAAACTCTTGCAAAGGATATTCTCCTCCTCCTGCCGTAGATTCTTTGTCTGTTACGTTGTATTTTTCGACCAATTTGCCTGTTTTCGTGTATATTTTTACGTTCAAATCAATCCAACGTTTTCTAATTTCGTTTGCCAATTCGGTTTGTCCGTAATTTTCCAAACCTTTGATCGCCATATATTGAAGCGGCGCCCAGCCATTTGGCGAGTCCCATTGTTGCGGAGTTTCGCTTAAAGTAGTCAATAAACCGCCTGTTTTCAAAAAATCTTTTTTGAGTTTTTCAGCAACTTGCGCCGCTTGTTCAGGATTAGAAATTTTGAAAAACAAAGGAAAAACTGCTGCCAAAGAATAAATTTCTGTGCGTTTACCTTCCACAAAATCGTAATCCATGTAAAATTTCTTTTCAGAATCCCAAAAATAGTTTTCTATCGAAATTCTGCGGTCATTTGCCAAAGCCGAATATTTGCTTTTGTTGTCCGAATCGTTTTTGAGGGCATATAATTTCGACAATTTGCTTTCCATATAAAACATCAAACAATTCAAATCTACGGGCAAAATTTCGGTGGTGTGTATGGTTTCCAAATTTTTTCCATCGGCAAACCAACGGCTCGAAAAATCCCAACCTGACTCGCAAGCGGCTCTCAAATGGCGGTACAAAGCCTTCGGATTTTGATTTTTTTCTGCCAAATGCACATCTTCTTTATACGATTCTGGGCGTGGAGTTTCGTCTTCGTCATAATAACGGTTGAGCAAAGTGAAAGGCAAATTGCCTACAATATGCTTGTAAGCGTCAAAATCTTCTTTGGGTCTGTTGTTGATCGCCATCCAATAATCGTATTCTTTTTGCAAAATTGGCAACTTTTCTAGCTGTTCTTTTTCGGTCAAAAAGTCAAGCATCAAGGCAAAAAAAGGCGGTTGAGAACGACTCAAAAAATAAGTTCGGTTTCCGTTGGGAATATGATCATATTGATTGATCATGTCTGCAAAATTATCAATCATCGATTTGATCAATTCTTTTTCGCCAGAAACTTCCAAACCAAGCATGGTAAAATAACTGTCCCAATAATAAATTTCGCCAAAACGCCCACCAGGAACGACATAATTTTTGCTCAAACTCAACAAAGAACCATCTTTGTTTATTTCAGGTTTTCGGGTCAAAACTTTCCACAAATTGGCAATGTGTTGTTCGACAGGCAAATTTGGATCGCTTTTAAAATTACTTTCTTTTATTTCAGGAATTTTAAAATTTTGTCGGACAAATTTTTCCAAATCAAATCCGTTTTTTTTCTTTTCCGAATTGACATTTAGTTTTTTCTTTTCCGCTTCATATTTTTTCATAATTTCTGTTGCCGAAAAAAGCGGAATGGCATCAGCAAAAGTTTTAGAATCGGCAAAAATGCCTTTGAGTTGAACTTCTTTGAAAAGTTCCCCAAAAAGGACATCAGGACTATTAGATTGCGCAAAGCAAAATATAGAACTTATACAAAAAAAGAATAAAAATGTGTGTTTTTTCATGGTTTTAAAATTAAAGTTTTGTACGGTTTTATAATGAAGTAAATGTATTCAAAAAGAATTTAGTTTTGAGTAGATTAGAACTCACGCAATGTAAACAACGCATTCTTGTTTGTAGCTTTCAAAGGCACAACGCAAGAATATTTGTGGTACAATTTTGTTCTTTTTTTATTTTTTGCATAAGTCCTATAAATATTAAAATTAACAAAAAAATATCATTTTTATAGAAAAAAATTAAAAATTTTGCAATTTTATTCAATTTTTATTGCTACATTTGCAACGAAATGAAAAAGCACCAACTTTCATATCCAAAAAGATTTGTAACTATATTTTCTGTTACATTTTCTCCCCGCCCCGCTAGGAAACCCTAGTGGGTATGCTACTTTGTGGCTTGCCTTTGGCAGGTTCTTTTTAATTCTACACGAATTTTTTATTAATTTTTCATTAAAAATAGTATTTTTTTTAATTTTTATCAAAAAATATGTTTTTTTTTGCGAAAATTGTTTTTAGTGTAGGCAAAATCAAAAAAACTAATAATTATTCAATCTATCACACATTTTAAATAGTGATCTGTTTTGGATAAAAAAATAAAAAATTGTCAATCCAAATTATAAATTATTTATGAGCTTTACAGTCCAAATTGCCAACGAATCTCATGTCCATTATGCAGAAAAAATCTGTGAATTGATGGAAATTTCCGCCAAACAGCGTGGAACAGGCATTGCCAAACGCGATCCTGAATACATTAAAAACAAAATGCGTGATGGCAAAGCAATAATTGCTTTCGAAGATCAAAGCCTTATTGTGGCAGGTTTTTGTTATATTGAAACTTGGGGGCATGGCAAATATGTTGCAAATTCGGGTTTAATTGTCAATCATGAATTTAGGCAGTCGGGTTTGGCAACCAAAATCAAAGAGCAAGCCTTTGCTTTGTCGCGCCAAAAATATCCTGACGCAAAAGTTTTTGGGCTAACGACCAGCTTGCCTGTCATGAAAATCAATTCGGATTTGGGTTATAAACCTGTTACTTTTTCGGAACTCACCGATGACGAACAATTTTGGAAAGGTTGCCAAAGTTGTGTAAACTATGACATTTTGACCAGAACAAGCCGCAAACATTGTCTTTGTACAGGTATGCTTTTTGATCCTGCTTGGGAAAAATCAAATGTAGAAGTTAGCACAGAAATGCCCAAAATAAAATCCATAAACCACGAAAGGAAAGAAAAAGAGCAAAGCAAACGCTATTCTAAACTTAAAGTTTATAACCGTTGGATGAAGCGCAAGGCAGTTATTTTGTTCAAAATGATTGGAATTAATGTTAATGAGTCAGAAGTGGATAAAATTGGTTCTGGACAAAGTGGAAAGTAAAACATAAATAACATTTTTTGGAAAAAATGTTATTTATGTTGGTTATTACTTATCAAAAACTGTAACTTTTTCCATAAAATCGCCTTGTTGGATGTTGTCAATAAGTTCTAAACCTTTGACAATTTTTCCAAAACAAGTATGATTTCTGTCGAGATGCTGGGTGTTTTTTCGGCTTAAACAAATAAAAAATTGAGAGCTTCCTGTATCTCTGCCTGCGTGCGCCATCGAAAGTACGCCTTCGTCATGAAATTGAAGTGTGCCGTTTAGTTCGCATTTGATTTGATAGCCTGCTCCGCCTGTGCCTGTACCTTTTGGGCAACCGCCTTGTACTACAAAATCCTTGATGACTCGATGGAATTTTAATCCATCATAAAAGCCTGACTCAATGAGTTTTACAAAATTTTTGACTGTATTTGGGGCATCTTCTTCGTATAATTCTACTTCTAAAGTGCCTTTGTTGGTTTTGATTCTGGCGTATTTCATAAAAATTTTAAATGGGAAATTTTTTACATAAAAAAAGGTGTAAAAATACACCTTTTTTTATTCAAAAAGCAAAGATTATTTTTTCTTTGATTTTGCTTCTTTTTTATCAGCAGGTTTTGCTGGTGCTTTAGGCTTTGCAGCTGCAGCAGGTTTATCCTTTGATACGGCTTCAACTTTTTCGTTTTTGATGTTTTGAACTTGCAAACGAATAGATTGAGCAACATTTTTCAAATCCTGCATCGCTTTTCTTACGCGTGTACCAGCAGTTTGATTTTCTTTTTCGTAGAACTTAGCAAAATCAGCCTCTAAGGACATGATTAGATTTTTGAGTTCGTCAAATCGGTTAGTCATAGAATTATAATTATAAAAAATTAAAAATTATTTTAAACAAAGGTAATGAAATATTTTAAAAATCAAGGTTTTAACGCAAAAAAAGCGTAAAAATTATTATTATTACATTGGTGCACCAATTTCTGACTTTGCATAATGACCACTTTGCAATTTGTCTAAAATTTGTTCAAACGCATAAATGGTTTCTTCCACGTCTTGAAATGTATGACTTGCCGTTGGTATCAAACGCAACATCAGCACCCCTCTTGGAACAACAGGATAAGCTACCAAAGAACAGAAAATATTATAATTTTCACGTAAATCAATAACCAAATTTGTACCTTCGTTTGTTCCTCCTGTTAAAAACACAGGTGTTACAGGGGATTCTGTTTTGCCCAGATTAAAGTTTTTTTCTCTCAAACCATTTTGTAAGGCATGGGTAATTGCCCATAGTTGATCCTTTAATTCGGGTTTTTCGCGAAGCAGTTGCAAGCGTTTCATGTTTCCTAAAACATAAGGCATAGGCAAAGTTTTGGCAAAAATTTGAGAACGAGTGTTGTATCTCAAAAACTCAATTACGTCTTCTTTGCTCGATACAAATGCCCCAATGCTTGCCATGGATTTGGCAAAAGTTGAGAAATAAATATCTACTTCGTCGTGTACTCCAAGATGTTCGGCTGTACCTGCACCTGTTTTGCCCATAGTACCAAATCCGTGCGCATCGTCGATAAGCAATCGGAAATTATATTTTTTCTTTAATGCAACAATTTGGTCTATTTTTCCCAAATCACCTAACATTCCAAAAACGCCTTCTGTAACTACCAAGATTCCTCCGCCTGTTTTTTCAGCCAATTTGGTTGCCCTGATCAAGGACTGTTCGCATTTTGCGATGTCATTATGAGGAAAAACAAATCGTTTTCCTAAGTGCATACGCAAACCGTCAATGATACAAGCATGACATTCAGAATCATAAACTACTACATCTTGACGGCTAAGAATAGCATCAAGCACAGACATAATTCCTTGATAACCGTAATTTAATAACATGGTATCCTCTTTTTTTACAAAATCGGATAGTTGTGCTTCAAATTCTTCAATGAGATTAGAGTTTCCTGACATCATTCTCGCTCCCATAGGATACGCAAGCCCAAAACGTGCCGTTGCCTCATTATCCGCTGCTCTTACTTCTGGGTGATTGGCAAGTCCTAAATAGTTATTTAAGCTCCATGTCAAAACCTCTTTTCCCCTAAAAATCATACGTGGGGCTATTTCTCCCTCTAATTTTGGAAATGTAAAATATCCATGGGCAAAGTGAGAATGTTGTCCCAGAGGTCCCCTATCTTTGGCTAACTTTTCGAATAAGTCCACTTTCTTAGATGTATAAATTCTTTAATTTTACGCAAATTTAAGCATTTTGATTTGGATATTCCAAATTTGCAAAAGAATTGCGAAATGTTAATATTTTAATTTTGTCAATCAAATTTTTTTGTCTCTTTTTGATTATAAAATTGAACACAAAACTAATTTGATACAATTCAAAGTCAAAAGTATGTATTTTCATTTAAAATTCACGATTAATTAAGGTTTTTTTTATTTTTTTATTTTTTTATCATTCTTTTTTCTAATTTTGTAAGTACATTCACAAAAAAATCATTTCAAATATGAGCCTTATAGAAATTTCTGGATACGTATTTTTTGTTCTTTTGCTTAGTGTTTCTTTTGCCATCGGAAAAGTTTTGGAAGATGCAGATAAAGCCCGCCAAAGACCTGAGTAAACCAAATATTGGCAGGTTTTTTATGCCTGCCAATACATTTTTATTTCTTCTTTTTGTCTAATTCTGCTTGTAATTGTGCTTTGTTGGCTTTAAATTCTTCGTTCTCAGGCGAAAGTTCGATGGCTTTGTCAAAATCCTTCATTGCCTGATCCAACTGGGTTAGTTTGCTGTTGATCAAACCCAAATTATTGTAGGCAAAGGCATTGTTTGGCAATAATTCCAAAGATTTTTTTGCATCTGCTAAGGCTTCTTTATGTTTGTTCAGAAAATATTTTGCCGTAGCGCGATTGTTATACGCAAAAGCAAAATCGGTTTTTAGAGAAATAGCCTTGTCAAAATCGGCTTGTGCTTCTTTATAAAGTTTTAATTTGTTTCTCAAAAAACCTCTATTATTGAAATAATCGGCATTTTTATCGTCTAATTTGACCAATTCGTCATAATCTTTGACTGCCTGCGCAATGTTTTCCAACGCTCTATTTGCCAAAGCTCTGTTGTAAAACGCATCAATATTGTCTTTTTTGGCATTGATATATTTGGTCAAATCTGCTATTGCATCTTCATTTTTCTTTTGAAATCTGTAAATAATTCCTCTGCGCAAATACGCCAAAATGTCTTTTTTGGGTTCAATGGTGATGATATTGGTATAATCTGCCACTGCCAAATCTATATTATTTTGGCTGGCATAAATTTCTGCTCTGCGGTGCAACGCCATTCGGTCTTTTGGATCAATTTGGATCAAAGTCGAATAATCTGTCAAAGCTCTGTCAATTAAACCCGAATCGGACAAAATTCTTGCTCTTGCTCGCAATGCTTCCTGATTTTTGGCATCTAAACCAATTACTTTGTCATAACCCAACAAAGATTCTTCAATTTTTCCAAGATCATATTTTGCGTTTGCTTTGTATAAATGTGCGTTTTTGTCTTTTGGATCGATCAGAATTACTTGATCAAAATCGGCAATGGCTTGATCGTATTTTTCGCGCCCTGCCCACAAAACTCCCCTTTTTAGGTAGGCTTCTTTGTATTTTTTGTCCAATTTGATGGCTTCTGTATAATCTTTAATTGCCAACAAGGGAATTTTTTGTTCTGAATAAGCAATTGCCCTGTTGAAATAAATATTTTTGTCGAGGCGTTCATATTTGTTAATAATGGTGGTGTAGTGCTTGCTTGCCAACTTAAATTTTTTGACGGTGTAGCATAAATTTCCCAAATTGAAATAAATTTGTTTTTTAAACTTATTTTTTGTGTCTAATTTGAGTGCCAACTGATAATCTGCGAGGGCTTCTTTGTATTTTTTGAGTCTTTCGTAAGCCAAACCTCTGTTCAGATACAAACCCGCCATTTTTTTACTTTTTTGTGCAATTCTGTTGTATTCGAATAAGGCTTTGTCGTATTGTCCTTTGTTCATATATACTTCCGCACTTTTCATGATGTCTTTGCTGTTTTGTGCCAACAAAAATTGACTCGAAAAAAGACATAAACAAATAAAAACTAGATTTTTGAACATAAATTGAAGATTATTTTGTTTGTAAACGTAAAATGAGAGCAAAACTTATTTGAAATATAAGAAGAATTAACCGTAAACAAATCAAGGATTGGATTTTGAAGAAAATATTTATAAAAAAAAGAAAATTGTGTGTAGAACGTGCCACACACAATTTTTTTAAGATTATTGACAAGGATGACCGTAATTAAATGCGTCATCGTTATGCACAGAAAATGTTAGATTTCCATTCTCATCGCTACCAATTACAAGAGTATGCAAATCTCTAACGTTTAAAGTAATGAAAGGCTTATTTGCATAAAAATTGCCATCAACGCCTGTCCAGCTGAAAAGAAGCGGGCTTCCGTCCATATTGGTTATTTGCACGTCATAATTGATGTCTTTGTCATTGCCTGTTTTTACCCAAAAATGCTTGCCTGATTCAACCAAATCTGAAGGCAACAAATCTTTGCCAAAATTACCTTTTCCAGAAGGTCTAATTTTTAGCTCATTAAAAGATTCATCACTTTGATTATCCACAAAAAAGCAAAAATACTGCGCACTAGCAGTGTTGATAGAGAAAGCAAGTAACAAAAAAGCTACTATTGCAAAAAATTTAGTTTTTTTCATGTGTAAAATATTATTTTGTTAAAAATAAAAAAAAAATCAATTTGTTTAATTTTTCCTACAATACGAAATAATTGTAAAAATGTTGTTTGACTTCAATTTAATTTCAGCTTTTTGTAGGGATTTTTATTTTCAGACAAGTCCAAACAAAAATTATTAGAAATTTGTGCAAGTTTTAGGCTTACACAAATCTCTGCGATTTATTTTGGGAACAATTTTGTACGAATTGCCTCAATTCTTTCAGTGGTTTTGCCTGTGGCGTCGTCCTCATATTTATTGGCTAACTGGCGAGCTTTTCCTTTTTTATCACCCCAAACTCTTTCTGAATTCGGTGTTGGTTCTGTCAATTTTTTACGATTATTTCCTTGATAACCGCAAGAACTAAGCAAAACTGTGAATAAAACGCAAGCCAAAAATGTATAAATTTTACTTTTGATCATATCTGTATGGTTTAAAAAACACTCAAAAATAAGAATGATTTGAAAAAATAGCAAGTATCTGAAAAAAAAATTAATTTGTTGCAAAATATTTGTGCTAAATCATTCTCAAAATTATGTAATTTTGTGTGATTTAAAACCTGTTTTTTTATGTCTATTTTTGCTAATTTTTACGAATCTCCGATTGGTTTTTTGGAAATTAAAGGAAACGAAAGCCATATTTTGTCTATTTTTTTTGTGGAAAAAGAGGCTTTAAATACTTCTTTACCAAGCAATGAAATTGTAGAAAAAGCGGTTACGCAATTAGCCGAATATTTCAATCATCAGCGCAAAACTTTTGATTTTGCCATTGATCCGCAAGGCACAGATTTTCAGAAAAAAGTATGGCAGGAATTGGCGAAAATTCCCTTTGGAAAAACGACAACTTATTTGCAAATGTCAAAAAACTTGCAAAATGTCAAAGCAATTCGGGCTGTAGGCACAAGCAACGGCAAAAATCCGCTAACGATTGTGTTGCCTTGCCATCGCGTGGTCGGTTCTGATGGTTCTTTGACAGGCTATGCAGGCGGTTTGTGGCGCAAAAAATGGCTTTTAGATTTTGAGCAAAACCAGTTAGAAACAGCTTTATTTTAGGAAATCAAAAATAAAATTTGTAAAACGCCTTTTAAGGTGTTTGTAATTTACTGATAATCAATGTTTTATCGCACAATAAAGGGTACGATACGGAAAAATAAACAAATAAAAATGTACGAAAACATCAGAGAAGAAGAATTAAAAAACAAAATTGCCCAAGATTTTTTTCCAGATTTTGATTGCGCCAAAATCATTGGCAACATCGATTTTGCGGCAACCATTCACAAAAGCGATCTTTTTGCTGAAACAGAATCTGTTTTTTGGGCAGAAGCCAAAAAAGGAAAATCGGACATTTATAAGTCGATAGTGCAGTTAATTTTGACGATTGGCAAGGCGCGTACCTTTGATCAAGTGATACCACCTGCTTTTTTAGGAGCTTTTGATGCTGAAAAAATGGCTTTTGTGCCTTACAGTGCGGTTCAGGAAATTTTTTATCAAAACGATTTTAATTGGAATGTAACTCCATCGAATTACGAAACAAGGGATAAAAGATAAGTAGGTTTGCATTGAGCCACAAAATTTACTATATTCAGGTTTTCTCTTACAAAATCTTCATTTTTCCAATGAGTGGTTTGGCT
>RDXG01000340.1 GCA_004292785.1 Bacteroidota bacterium | reverse complement strand
TTTTTGGATTTGGGTTTTTCGCATCTTAAAGCTACTTTTACTATTGTTTTTATTAATTTGTGTTTTGTATTATTTGGTTTTTGGGCAAATCGCTTTTTGAGTGATAATTATTTAATTCCCACTATTGTTTTGTCCGCTACAGTTTTGAGTTATTTACTTCAATTAAAAACTTTTAAAGTTCAGGTTTAATTTTTTAACAAAAAGTAAAACGGTGGCATTAAAGCCACCTCTAATCCTTATTTCTTATAATTTAGTCATCTCAAAAATACCACAACCGTAAATGCAAGCAAAATTATTTTTGATATTTTCAGGACTCAAAAGTGCATCTTCTATCAAATTGCCTAAATCATTGACATAACAAAAACGATCTATTTGATATTTGCCTTCAAAAATTTTTAGTAAATATGCCATAGAAAAAACCCTGTGCGCATTAAATTCTATTCTTTGTTCGCCTATTGGCGTAGAAAAATAAAATTTTCCATTTTTTTGAAGAATTTTATAAATATTTTCCAAACCTTTTAAATGTCCATGAATATCGATGGTATCTCCGTAACGTCCCAAACCAAAATGTTCGATAGCATGAAGACAAGAAATAGAATCGCAATAATTCAGCAGTTTGCCTTGCGGGTTCATTAAATCGGCTTGTTTGAATTCAATATTTTTGAGTTTATTTTCCAAAGGACGAATATCCAAAATTTCTATTGTTCTAAAACTAGCCACATGAGCCACAAAACCATCTATTCTTGAACCAATATCTATGTGTTTTTTGGGAGAACTTTCAAAAATACGCCTTGCCACCCACAAATCCTGATGAAAATAATGTCCACTTGCCGATCCGCTAGAATCAAAACGATCATAAATAAAAGGAAAAATTTTACTAATTTGGAAATCATTTTGGGTGGCTAATTGTTTTTTTATTTCTGCTAAGTCTTTATTAAATAAAAATTTAGCACGTATTTGGTGCAGAAACGGAATTTCACGAATACCGAACATTTGCAATATTTTTTTTAGTAGCTTTTTCATAAAAAATACTTTTGATAATCTACAAATTATTTTGCAATAATACAAAATAATTTAATACGTTTACACACATTTTAAATCAATAAAAAAATTGACTATGACAGAAGAAACTCATTCTCACGAACACAGCAAACGCAAAGTTTCTCATAAGAATTGGCAAGAGATGAAGGCAATGGATTCTTGGCTAATTTTCAAAATTATGGCAGAATTTGTGGAAGGTTTTGAAAAATTGGCTAAAATTCCGCCTTGTGTATCTATTTTTGGTTCGGCGCGCACCAAACCTGATAATCCTTATTACAAACAAAGCGAAGAAATTGCAAAATTGTTGGTTCAACATGGTTTTGGCGTAATTACTGGTGGCGGACCTGGCATTATGGAAGCGGGCAATAAGGGGGCAAACGAACAACATGGACTTTCGGTAGGCTTAAATATTAAATTGCCTTTCGAGCAAAACCATAATATTTATATCGATCCGCAGCATTGTATTGATTTCGATTATTTCTTTGTTCGAAAAGTCATGTTTGTCAAATATTCGCAGGGTTTTATTGTTATGCCTGGCGGAATTGGCACATTAGACGAATTATTTGAGGCTTACACTTTGATTCAGACAGGGAAAATAGAAAAATTCCCGATTGTTTTGGTGGGAAAATCCTATTGGTCGGGTTTAATTGATTGGATAAAAGATGTCATGTTGGGCAAAGAAAACAACGTCAGCCCTAAAGATTTGGATTTGATTTCTTTGGTTGATTCTTCCGAAGATGCTGTAAAAATTATTGAAGATTTTTATGCAACTTATCAACTTTCTCCCAATTTTTAATATTTATTATATGAATATTAATTTTTGTTTACATTGCTATTAATTTAATTTACATTTGCTTCTTTTTTTTACCAATTAATTAATTTACTAAACACTCATAAAAATGAACATTAAAAAAATAAGTTTGATTTTACTTTGTTTATGCCCATTTTTGGCACAGGGACAAGGTTATCAAGTGGCTTTGCAAGGTGCAAAACAATTAGGAATGGGACACACAGGGGCAGCTATGGCAAGCGATGCTTCTACCCTATTTTTTAATCCTGGAGCCACTGCAATGGTTAAAGGGAATAGTGCTTCGGTTAATTTTAGTCCTATTTTCTCGAATACAGAATATGTAGACAATGCCACTTTTTCGGCAGCCCGTACCGATAATCCTGTTGGCACACCGTTTTCGGTTTACGCAGCTTTTGGTTCTTCCGATTCTAGCAAATTTATTTCTCGTTTCAAATTTGGAATTGCTGTTTATACGCCTTTTGGAAGTGGCGTAAAATGGGGCGAGTCTTGGATTGGCAGAGCCGCTTTGAGTTCTATTTCATTGAGTTCTATTTTTGTGCAGCCTACGGTTAGTTTCAAAATTACGGACAAATTGAGCTTTGGAATAGGTTTTGTTTATGTTCGCGGGTCTGTAAATTTGCAAAGATCAATTTTATTTCCCTCTTTGGCTTCGGTTGGTGGCGAAGGAAAAGTAGAATTAGATGGCAAAGCAAATAATTTTGGTTTTAATGCAGGTTTATTTTTTAAACCTAGCGAAAAATTCTCGATTGGTGTAAGTTATCGTTCAAAAGTAACGGCATCAGTAAGCAATGGATCGGCAACATTTTCTAACATTCCTGCAATTTTTGCATCTCGTTTTCCAGCAGGTGGAACGACTAATTTTTCGGCAAATTTGCCTTTACCAGCAGTTTTGAATGTGGGAGTTTCTTTTAGTCCAAACAAAAAATTGACTATTTCAGCAGAAATGAACCATATTGGTTGGTCGGCTTACGATTCCTTGATTTTTGATTATACAGACGCAAATTTTGCTGATACTAAATCGGCACGCAAATACCAAGACATTGTTGTGTTGCGTTTGGGCGGACAATATATGGTAACTGATGCTTTGGCTGCTCGTTTGGGCTTTTATTACGGAAACACTCCTGTAACCAACGGACACGTAACTCCAGAAACTCCAGATTCTGACCGTATGGGCTACACAGCAGGTTTGGGTTATAAAATTGGTAAAATGGACATCGATTTTGCAGTAGCATTTATCAATACCGAAAAAAGAAAAGATACAAATTCTGAAACACAGCTCAATGGAACTTTCCAAACTAAGGCTTTCGTTCCAAGCATTTCATTAGGTTACAGTTTCTAAAACCAAAAAAACATTCATTAAATCATGAAAAAAATAAATTTTAAAACCTTAATGGTGATTTTTGCAAGTGCGTTTTTTGTAGCGTCTTGTAAACCAGATATCGAAGTTCCAACACCTGATAAAGGAACTGCGGATTTCACGAAATATGTTGCTGTAGGAAACTCTTTAACAGCAGGTTATGCTGATGGAGGCGTTTATAGAGATGCCCAATTAAATTCTTATCCTGCTTTGATTGCCAAACAAATGAAATTGGCAGGTGGCGGAGAGTTTATTCAACCTTTGTATTCAGAAGCACAAACCAACGGCACAGGCTATCTGAAATTGAAAGGACTTAGTGCCACAGGAGTCCCTAATTTAGCTCCTGAAATTTCACAATTAGGAGTTATAGGATTAGGAGCAGACAGAAGAACTCCTCTTTACGCCAAATTTACAGGAGCAAACAACAATTTGGGCGTACCGGGAATCAGAGTAGCAGATGTTTTGCAAGCAGGTTATGGTTTGAACAATCCTTTGGGTTTTAATCCACATTTTGAACGTTTATTACCTGATAATTCTCCAAAAACTTATGCACAATACGCAGAAGAAAGCAATCCTACTTTTTTCTCTTGTTGGTTAGGAAACAATGACGTTTTGGGTTATGCCACCAGCGGAGGAACGGCATCAATTACTCCTGATGCTTTGTTCAGAAACAATTTTTCGGACATTATGACTCGCCTTACTGCCAAAGGAGCAAAAGGGGTTACTGCCTATATTCCTGATGTTACAGTAATTCCTTATTTGAATACGGTTACAGTAGCAGCAGCAAAATTACAAGTTAAAGCCTTGACAGGTAGAGATTTAGATATTTTTATCAGAACGGGTGCAGGTTTGGTTCGTAGAGCAACCAACGAAGATTTAATCACTTTACAAGCCGATTCTTTGGCAACTCCAAACGCTTTAGGCTTACCAAAAGGACTCGATCCTCGCTATCCGCTTAACAATGAGGACGTGTTGGACAAAGACGAAGTAGCCACAGCATCTGCTGCCGTTTTGCGTTTTAATGCCATTATTAAAGAAGTTGCAGACAGCAAAAAAGTGCCTGTAGTGGATACTTACAACTACCTAAACACTTTCAAAGGTGGAAGAGTGGTTAATGGTTTGAGTTTGAATACAGGTTTTATTTCTGGAGGTTTGTTTTCCTTAGACGGTGTACATCTTACGCCACGAGGCTATGCGATGACCGCAAACGAATTTTTGAAAGTGATCAATGCTTCTTATAATGCTAATTTGCCTTTGTTGGATATTAGCCAATATGCAGGAGTAACGATCAAATAATTTTGAACCTTTATAAGACTTGATTCTTATAAAGGTTTATTTCCAATTTCTTTAAAGTAAAAAATCATTTATATGGAAATTAAAAATAGCAATTTAGAGGACTTTCACGAGATTTTCCATCTTTACAAAATTGCCACCGATTATCAAAAAGAACGATTTGAGGTACATTGGCCCGATTTTGATCAAAATATGGTCAAAACAGAAATAGCAGAAAATAGACAATGGAAAATGTGCGAAAATCAACAAACTGCTTGCGTTTGGGTTACCACATTCAGCGATCCAGAAATTTGGGAAGAACGAAACAACGATCCTGCAATTTATATACACAGAATCGCAGTAAACCCATTGTTTAGAGGTAAAAACTTGGTTTTAGACATTGTAGAATGGGCTAAAATTTACGCTAAAGAAAATGATAAAAAATTTGTTCGAATGGATACTGTCGGTAATAATCTTAAACTTATTGAGCATTATGTTAGATGCGGATTCAAATTTTTAGGGCTTTCTAAAATCAAAAGTTCGCAAAATCTGCCAGCTCATTATCAAAATGCTACACTTTCTTTATTTGAATTAGCCTTGTAAATTTTGAAAAAAATTAGATTCAATTTTTTAAATTAATGTAAGTTCCATTTGTAAAACAACTTACATTAATTTTAAAAAGCCTATAAACTTTATATTGACGTATTAAAACGGTGGTTCTTCAAAATCTCCTGCCTGAGCGGGCGGAAACGGATTGTCAAAATCATTCATTTTGCTGTTCAAAACAATATTGTTGCTTGGCGTATCAAATTCGGAAGGAATACCAGAAAAACTGCTACCGCTACTTTGTTGTTGCACATCCGAAAAATTACTACCTGCACCTTCTAAGTCCTCGAATTTGGTAAATTGCCCAATAAATTTTAGCCAAACACTGCCCAAAGAGCCGTTTCTGTGTTTAGAAATAATGACTTCGCACATTCCTCTCACGTCTTTGCCTTCGGCATCGGTTGTAATTTCGTAGTATTCGGGGCGATACAAGAAAATAACCATGTCCGCATCTTGCTCAATAGAACCCGATTCTCGCAAATCCGAAAGTTGCGGTCTTTTGTCGCCTCCCCTAATTTCTACTGCCCTACTCAACTGCGAAAGTGCAATCACAGGCACGTCTAGTTCCTTTGCGGTTTGCTTTAATGCCCTCGAAATCATACCAATTTCTTGTTCGCGGTTTCCTCCTTTGCTGTTTCCTGTGTCTCCACTCATGAGTTGCAAATAATCGATAATGATCATTTGAATATCGTGTTGAGATTTGAGCCTTCGAGCTTTGGCACGAAATTCTAGAATACTCAAAGCAGGGGTGTCATCAATAAAAATGGGGGCTTCAATAATTGCCGTAGTTTTATCCACCAAGCGCGACCATTCATAATCGGCTAGTCTGCCTGTTTTTATTTTATTGCTTTCAATTTCGGCTTCGGAAGAAATAAATCGGTTCACTAATTGCAAAGAGGACATTTCCAAAGAAAACATGGCAATGGGCTTTTTAAAACCCACGCTTGCATTGCGGATCATACTCAAAACCATTGCCGTTTTACCCATACCAGGTCGAGCCGCCAAAATGACCAAATCCGATTTTTGCCAACCAGACGTTATTCTGTCTAATTCTGTAAAACCGCTAGGAACGCCTGTAAGTCCATCTTTGTGATCTTTTTTGGCTTGCAATTCTTTGATTGCCTGCAAAGCCAAAGACCTGATGTCTGCATAATTTTTTCTGATATTTTTTTCAGAAATGGCAAAAAATTCTTGTTGTGCCTTGTCTAACAACTCAAAAGCATCGCTAGAAGGCATAAAAGCGGCATTTTGTATCTGGTTTGCTACTTTTATCATTTGGCGTTTCATTGCCATTTCCGACACATAACGGGCGTAAGTGTGTACGTTTGCGGCGGTATTCACTTTGCTAGTAAGTTTGCTGGTGATATAACCTGCCCCGCCGACCAATTCTAGTTGGTTATTGGAGCGCAACCTTTGCACAACAGTCAAAACGTCGACAGGTTCGTTGCGTTCAAAAAGTTGGAGAATTGCTTGAAAAATATAACGGTGTTTGGGAACATAAAAATCGTCTGTGGAGATCAAATCAATAATTTCAGAAAGTACGCTTTTTTCGAGCATCATTGCGCCGAGCATGACTTCTTCTAATTCTACAGCTTGCGGCGGCACTGCCAAAGTATCGCGCTTTTTGGCAAGCAAACTTGCACAATTAATGATGATTTTTGGAGTCGAACTGCCTCTGTCCGAAAGTTGCATCAAATAATCTGTTCCGCCAACACTAGTCAGTTTTCCGTCTTCTTCTAGTTGGTTGCTCACCGTCCAAATATCGATAGGTTTTGCCTGCCAAACTACTTTTTGAATTGCCTGAAAAATATATTGATGTCTTTGTTCATAAAAACTTTCAGGTTGAAGTTCTCGAATGATTCTGTTAATGACAAATTTGCCGTTAAAAAGTACCCCACCGAGTACCAACTGCTCAAAATAAACCGCATAATCGAGGTTATCTTCGAGATTGGTAATTTGTTCTATCTGATCCGATTGCTGAATGTAATCGGTTAAAGGTTTATTTTCAGGACTAACGCTTGCCATAATTTTTCTTAGAAATAGAAAGCAAAGTTAATAATTTTTTTGAAAAACGAATCAAAAAGATTCAGATTTGAAAACTTAATAAAAAAATGATAATTGTTAATAAAAAAAATATTTCGAAAATAATTAAAAAAATCAAAAAAAAATTGTTAATTTAACACAAAATTAAAAATAATAAAACGTATTTTTTTTAAAATATTGAAAATCAAATACTTATATAAACAAAGTCTTTTTATAAGTATTAAATCTTACATTTTCATTACGTAAGTTTTTCAATCAATTATACTAAAAAAAATAAATTTTTGGCAATAAATATGGCAAAACTAAAAAATATTATTAAACAATTGGCGCAAGCAGATTATCTGTCCATTTATGAAAATTTATTGGATAGCAGCGCCGACAAATCGGCGCACTTGCTCAAAGCCATGAGAGAAAGACATTTGTCTGACTCCAAAATTATGGACGAACTCAAAGTAAACCCAAACGCTTATTATACTTTGCGCTCACGCTTGAACCAAAAAATTGAAGAACATTTGTTGCAGCTCATGGAAAATCCGCGAACGGATATTCTTAAAAAAGTAGCCAACATCAATGAGATGATTTTTACAAAAAAGCGCGCAATTTCTGTGGCAACTTTGCAAAAATTAGAAAAGGAACTCATTGATTATGACCTTTCTAACGAGTTGATGGTCGTTTATAAACACCTCAAAAAGTTGCACATCAATACGCCTGATTTTTTTACGTATTCGCAACTTTATAATCGCCACATTGCCTATATGTTGGCAATAGACAAGGCTGAAGATTTGATGGGCGAATATTTCAAAAAATTTGCTTTTTATAGTTTGGGCGGAGATGAAACCGACAAATTTGAATTGACTTTGTTACACAACGAACTGCAAAATGTGGCTCAAATGTATCAATCTCACCGTTTGTATGTTTACAAAACTTGCGTAGAAATTTTTCATAGGTTATTTATTTTGCCCGAACCAGAGCAAACAACACTTGAACCTATAGAAGAAATGTTTGAAAGTGTGCAGAAAATTTTAAACTCTTATGTGTTAGACTCTACTTATTATCACTTAAATTTGGTCTTGGATTATTTGCGTTTGTTATTTTTTCATTATTACAAACTGCACAGAAAATCTGAAAAAATGTATCAAGATGTCAATGATTCTTTGTTTTTATTACTATCTAATTACGGTTTTTTTACCTATCCATCACAATTTTTTAGTACAAAAATAGAGCGCGCGTTGCGTTTGAATATGGAAGCAGAATTGTATGCCGAAAACAAAGAAATGTTTGTTGCTTACGAAAACGACCCAAGCGAGTTGCCGCGTTATCTTAACTATATGACTTACAGGGCTTTATGCTGTTATTATGTGGAAAAATACGAAGAAGCAGCCAAGTGGATCAACACTGCCTTAAATTCGGTAAGTTTAAAAAAATATCCTCACGCATTGATGGAACTCAAAGCCTTGCTTGCTTTGCAATATTGCATGATGCGCGACCAAGATTTGTTCAATCAATTGGTTCATTCTACGCAAAGAATCATCAGAATTGTAGAAAAAGACAGAAGCGAACACATTGTTTATTTCATCAAAATCATTAAATTGATTATCGGAGGGACAAAGACCAACCGAAAAGGGCGTTTAAAATCTTTGGTTACAAAAATGGCAAATTGCCCAACACATTTGTTTTCGCCTACAAAATTAATTCGTTTAGATGACGATTTTGCAGACCGTTTGTTAGAAGAAAAAACAACAAATACGAAAGCAAAAAATTAGAAAATAAAAAAAACTCTTGATCAAAAATCAAGAGTTTTTCAATCATTATCAAAACTACTCTGTTATTGTAATATCTCCTTCAAAACTTTTCAAATTTCCAGCTTTGTCAAATGCTTTAATTTGCAAAGAATATCCGCCTGCTTTCAAACTTGAAGCCAAAGAAATTTCAGTATTCAGATCAAAAGTTCGGCTGTTAATATTTTCAAATTTTCGTTCAAAAACAACGACTGGCGGTTTATCTTCTTCTACTCTTCCATCTTTACTTTCTTCGGCAATGCTAACCGTAATCGTAGCCAAATTGTCATCAGGATCGCTAACTTTTGCCTTTAAATTAAATTTTCCACCTTTTTTCA
>RDXG01000339.1 GCA_004292785.1 Bacteroidota bacterium | reverse complement strand
TGATGCCAATTACCTTTAAATTAGGGTAAAATATTTGTTCAGAAAAACCAATAAATTTGATTTTCACCCGATCCGATTTATTGGTTTTTTCATTGTAAAAGTGTCCGACAAATGTCTGACAGCAGTTATCTAATTTTAAGCCTCTATTTTTTTCTTTTTTCCAATCATTGCCACCAAAGCCACACAAATTAGCCCCAAAACAATCATCACCAAAGTTTGTGAACTATGCGAAACTAAGGCAAAAAAATCTGCATCATTTTTCTCGATTCCGTAGGCAACCAAAGTTGCACTTACAAAGATATGATAAATACCGATTCCGCCTTGCACAGGGGCAGAAATACTAATTGCACTTGTGATCAAATAGGATAATGCACACAGAAAACCCAAATGTGCGGTAGCAGGAATTGCCGAAAAAATAATGTAAGCCGTAAAATAATAACAAAGCCAAATGATTAGCGTGTGTACCCAAAAAAGAATTTGATTTGGCGTAGAAAGCTGTTTGATACTCAACAAACCTGCCTTTAAACCAATCAAAAAGGCAATTATTTTTTGATAAATCAATGATTTTTCTATTTTTTCTCGATAAGAAAAAAATACATAAACCAAAATCAAAAGTAAAATGATGCCAATTCCTAACAACATCCAAAGCAAAGAATTAGACGATTTTGTGGGATCGGAAGAGAATTTTTCTAGCAAAAATGTCCCAATTTTGTCGTATTCGAGCAGCAAACCCAAAGAAATAACAGAAAGCAACATCAACACATCTACCACTCTTTCAGCGATAACCGTTCCAAAACCAATATTTACAGGCACTTCGTCGGTGCGAAACAAAACGGCGCAACGACTCACTTCGCCCATGCGAGGCACGACCAAATTTGCCAAATAACCAATCATCAGAGCAATGAAAGCACGAAAGATATTTACCTGATAACCAAGCGGTTGCAACATCAAAGTCCATCGCCAAGCCCTAGAAACATAGCTGATCACCGAAACAAACATAGACAAAGCCAACCATGTATAATTGGTTTGCGAAAATCGTTCAATAATTTGTGTAAAGTCCTGATCGCGGTACAAATACCAAAACAAAGCCAATGCAACCACCAAAGACAAAACATATTTAAGAATACTTATCCAATTCAATTTCATATTTTGAGTTCAATTTTGGCGCAAGTTGCAAAATTTGGCGCAAAATTTAGCGTTTTATCAACAAATTATCTATCAAACGAACTCCTCCCAAAAAGGCAGCTACACAAATTGCAATTTCTTCAGTTTGCTCATTAATTTCGCCAAGTGTTTGACAATCAACGATTTCGAAATAATCTAGCACAAAATTAATTTCTTGACTCAAAAAATCGATGGCTTGTTTTTTTGCAAAATTTATATCTTTTTGGGAAAAAACCAATTCTTGCGCCAGCAACATTGCTTGATAAATTCTTGGAGCAATATTTCTGTGTTGCGGATTTAGTCGAAGGTTTCGAGAAGACATAGCTAAACCGTCTTTTTCTCGCAAAGTAGGACAGCAAACCAACTCAATTCCAAAACTTAAATCCTTGATTAACAAGCTGATAATTTGCGTTTGTTGCAAATCTTTTTGCCCAAAATAAGTACGATTCGGTTTGATAATATGAAAAAGTTTGGAAACCACCGTCGCCACTCCGTTGAAATGCCCTTGCCTAAATTTGCCTTCCATCACACTTTCCAGATTGCCAAAATTAAAGGTCAAACTTGGGTTTTTGGGATACATTTCTTCGTTTGAAGGTATAAAAATAATATCACAAGCAATTTTTTCTAGCTTTTCTATATCTTCGGGCAAAGTTCTAGGATATTTTTTAAGGTCTTCAGGATTATTGAATTGTGTAGGATTTACATAAATGCTACAAATTGTCAAATCGTTCTGTTTTTTGGAAGCCAAAATCAAGGATTCGTGTCCTGCGTGCAAAGCTCCCATAGTAGGCACAAAGCCGACTTGTTTATACGAAAATTGAAGCAAATAAGCCTGAATATCTGCAATTTTATAAAAAATTTTTGTCATCATTTTAGAAAAAATAAATCATGAACAATGTTATAAAAAAGATAAGATTTTAACAAGTATTTATTTCGTTTTTCTAAAATTAATTTTTTCCAATTTAACAAACCGCTATTTTTTCAAAAAATAAATAAAAACTATGTTAATTTTTAATAAAAAAAAATCTTTTCTTACATTGTATCGTTTTTCAGTTAATTGGAAATGTGAACGGGTTTTGTTTATTTCTGATTTTTATTGAATACAAACCAAAAAAATATATTTGAACTCAAAACTATAAACTTTTCCTATGAAAAAAATAGCTTACTCTATGATAGCTGCAACACTTATTTTGTTTGTAGCTTTCAACGATCCACAAGATAAATATTTTGAACTTGTTAAAAGTTTGGATATTTTTGGCACTTTGTTCAAAGAGGTAAACACCTATTATGTCGATGAAGTTACGCCAAATGATATGATTGAAACGGGGATCAATTCGATGCTCAAATCGCTTGATCCTTACACGAACTACATTCCCGAAGACCAAATTGAGGATTACCGCACCATGACCACAGGACAATATGGCGGAATTGGGGCAACCATTGGCACTCGTGATGGGAAAGCACTTGTTTTGATGCCTTTCGAAGGATTTGCAGCACAAAAAGCGGGTTTACAAATTGGCGATCAAGTGCTTAAAATTAACGGCATCGATTTGGAAGGCAAAAATACCACTCAAATTAGCCAATTATTAAAAGGACAAGCCAAAACAGCCCTTGCACTCACTATCAAACGTTTTGGTGTAGAAAAACCCTTTGAATTGAGCATTACACGCGAAAACATTACAATTAGCAACGTAACTTATTCAGGCATGGTGAGCAATGAAGTTGGACTTATTCGCCTCGAAGATTTTACCAATGATGCAGGAAAAGAAGTGCAAAAAGCATTAAACGAACTTAAAGAAAAAGGCGCAAAAAATATCATTTTGGATTTGAGAGGAAACCCTGGCGGCTTGTTAAGTGAAGCAATTAATGTGTCGAATGTATTTATTCCCAAAGGAAACGAGGTAGTAAGTACCAAAGGAAAAGTTAAAGAATGGAACAAAACTTACACGGCTCTTAATGCTCCTGCCGATCTTGAAATTCCGTTGGTGGTTTTGACAAACAAAGGAAGTGCATCAGCTGCGGAAATTGTGGCAGGCGTAATGCAAGATTATGACAGAGGCGTTTTGATTGGTCAAAATAGTTATGGAAAAGGTTTGGTACAAGCCACTCGTTCTCTTTCTTACAACTCAAAACTAAAAGTTACGGTTGCAAAATATTACATTCCAAGCGGAAGATGTATTCAAGCCATCGACTATACCCATCGCAACCCCGATGGAAGTGTAGGCAAAGTAGCCGACTCTTTAAGATCGGTTTTTAAAACCAAAAATAACCGCGAAGTGATGGACGGCGGAGGCGTAAAACCTGACATCGAACTCGAAAAATTTGTAGCTGCACCAATCACCAATAGTTTGGAAAGCAAAGGACTTTTGTTTGATTTTGCAACTGAATACAAATCAAAAAACAAACAAATCAAACCCGCCAAAGATTTTAAATTATCCGAAGAAGAATACCAAGTTTTTGTGAAATGGTTGGCAAACAAAGAGTACGATTACACCACCAAAGTAGAAAAAAACATCGAACAGTTGATCGCAGCAGCCAAAGAAGACAAATATTTTGAGGACATCAAAACCCAAATAGAAAGCCTAAAAACAAAGGTTTCTCACAATAAAGAATCGGATTTGAACAAATTTAAAGCAGAAATTAAAGAGGCTTTAGAAGCAGAAATTGTGAGCAGATATTATCTGGAAAAAGGAAGCATCGAAGCCACTTTTGATGACGATTTAGACGTAAAAGAAGCCATCAAATTGTTTAAAGACTTGCCTAAATACAACAAAATTTTAGGTAAAAAACAATAAAAAAAAGATTTGCTTTGATAGCAAATCTTTTTTTTTATTTTCCAATCCAAGCCTTGCGAATGTTCAAATGCCTGTTTTCTGAATCTGGAAGTAGTTTCATGACGTGGCTGTCGGTGGTTTCTGTGCCTTGCAAAGTAATTTTCTTTTGCAAAATTTTTGTGCTGTTTTTTTCTTTGCGTTCCCACTCAAAAACAATCGGATCGCCAATTTTGCCATCTCGCAAAGATTCTAAAACGTCTTCATAATTGTCTGAATCAATGTTTTTTCCGTTGATTTTCAACAAAATATCACCTACTTGAAAACCAATTTCTTGCCCAAAATCATCGATATCAACTAGATTTTTGATGACCACATTTTTTCCTTGTGTTTCATAGTCAATATTTCCCAAAGTGATTTCGGTTTGCTTAAATTTGGCTTGATAGCTAATTCCAACCATTGCAAAAACTTTTTCGAGGGGCAAAGGCTGACTTCCTTCCACATGGTTTTTGAAAAAATCTTTGATTTGCGGAATTTTAGAAATTTCGACAATTTTGTCAAACAATTCTTCATCTTTAAAGGCTTTTTCTTTGCCATATTCCTTTGCCAAATCCGCCATGAGTTGCCTTAAATTGTATTTTCCTTCGGAATAAAAATTGAGCATAATATCCAAACACAAGCCAATTAAAGCCCCTTTTTCATAAACATTTCCGTATTGTTCGGCGTGTTCTTCAAGGCATTTGCTACTTAATTCTGTAAAAGGCAAGTCTTGTTTGTAATTTTGCGCAGCAAACATTTTGGATTTCAATACGTCCAGATATTGATCGGTATCATACAAACCTTGCTTTATTTGTACGTGAGAGGCAAAATATTCTATCACGCCTTCGTATAACCACAAATGTTTGGACATTTGGGGGTTGATATAATCGAAATTATGGATTTGTTCGGAATGAATACTCAAAGGCGTTACAATGTGAAAAAACTCGTGTGCTGCCACATCTCTAATGGTTTGTGAAAGTTGTTTTGGACTCATTTCGGGCAAAAAATATAAAGAAGAATAGGAATGTTCCAAAGCTCCCATCATGCCCGACATATTCATTCCGCTGAACAAATAAATTAGGAAAGCATATTTTTTGATGGGCAATTTTCCACCTAAATATTCTTTTTGGGCGTTCAAAATATCTTTAATTTGCGAGGCAACATACTTGGATTCTAGTTTTTTGTTTGGCGAATAAACCGAAATCAAAATTTCTGCTCCTCCAACTTGCAAAACCGTAGTATCTGGGCGAGCATACAAAATTGGCGAATCGGCTAATTCCATGTAAGAATCGCTAGAAAAACGATCTGTGGCAGGGTTTATAATTTTGGAAATCATTGAAGTTGATCCAAAAAATCCGACAGGTTTGCTGATTTCAATTTCGTAAGGCAAGCGTTGCATGGTTTCCAAATAACCAAAAAAACCGTGTGTATTGATCACAAAAGCCTTATCTACTTCGATGCTTGTGCCTGCGGGTTCAAAAACTACGTTTTCTTTGTCTGTGTCGTAAGTATCTTCGACCCAATAAGAAATTTTGTTAAGTTTTTTTGCGCCAAAAATTTTCCAACGATTTTCGTCTAATTTTTCGACTTTTAGTTTTTCTCCTTTTTCTGTAAAGGCTTCAAAATTACTTATAAATCTGCCAAAATCATAAATTTTGTACGTACCAGGTACAATTTTGGGGATCACATAAATAATTTCGTCTGTTTTTACGGCAGGAGTGACCAAATTGACCATCAATAAATCGTTTTTGACTTTGGTTAAATCCACCGAAAAACGATAGGAATTTTGGGCAAATAAAAAATTAGCAAATAAAAATAAAATGCTAAAAAATTTGAAAGAGAGTTTGGACATAAAAAAATTAAATTAAAAAAATGTTTTATTCACGTTTGGCAAGGTCATTCGACCATTGCCAACATTGGATTGCATTGGCAATGGTCGAAGACCTTGCCAAACGCAATAAATACTCTAAACATGGTCGAATGACCTTGCCAAACGTGATAGTAAAAACCTAGTTAATCAACAAATCGTAAGGCATTCTGGCTTGTACGCCTTTCATTTTGCTTACTTTTTGGATTTGTTTGAAATACGGATAAAACTCTCCAAATTCGGATTTTAAAGCATCTTCACGCACTTTTGAACCAGATTTTTCAAAAAGTCTTTCCATAAAATTCTTTTGTGCGGGATAATATTTTACCCTAAAATCTTCGCCTAAATTCGCAGATTTTGCAGCAATTTTTATTGCTTCGTCCAAACCACCAAAAGCGTCGATCAAACCCACTTCTTTGGCTTGTATTCCTGTCCAAACTCTGCCTGAAGCTACTTTTTTGAGGTTTTCTAAGGACATTTTTCTGCCTTGTGCTGCTTTTGAAGTAAATTTTTCGTAACCATCATTAACCATATTTTGGATCATTTGGCGTTCTGCATCAGAAATATTGCGGTTTGGGTTGCCCAAATCTGAAAATTGTCCTGTATTTACTCGGTCAAAAGTAAGTCCGATTTTGTTTTGCATCAAATCTTGGGTGTTAAACAACAAACCAAAAATCCCAATCGACCCTGTGATCGTGTTTGGTTGTGCCACAATCGTATCGCAAGCCATCGCCATGTAATATCCGCCAGAAGCCGCCACATTAGACATAGATGCAATGACAGGTTTTTCTTTTTTCAAAAGCATAATTTCACGCCACATAATTTCGGAAGCCAAAGCGCTTCCGCCAGGCGAATTGATGCGCAAAACTACGGCTTTGACTTTATCATTTTCACGCAATTTTCTGATTTCGGCAGCAAATTTATCTCCGCCAATGTTGTCTTCATCGCCTTTGCCGTCCACAATTTCGCCTTCGGCAACCAAAACGGCAATTTTATTGTCTGAAAAATCTTCGGTTTGAATATCTGGAGAACTTTTCAAAACGGCATCCATTCCCACAAATTCAATTTTTTTCTTTTCATCAATTTCAAGTTTTTTCTTGATTTCAGTCAAAACCTGATCGTAATAAGCGGTGTCCGTAACCAATTTGAAACGCAAAGCATCGGCAGGTTTTTGGATTAACATTTGGTCAGAAATATTTTTTAATTCCTTAAAATCAATGTTTCGGCTAGTGCCAATATTTTGCAAATAAGTATCATAAATACTGTTCAAATAAGCGGTTACTTGCAAACGATTGGCATCACTCATTTTGTCCAAAATAAACGGCTCAATGGCAGATTTGTATTCGCCGACTCTAAAAACTTCGGGTTTTACGCCAATTTTGTCAAGTGCATTTTTGAAAAACATAATTTCAGAATTTAAGCCGTTCAACTCAAAAGCACCTGCGGGATTCAAGAAAATTCGGTCTGCCACAGAGGACAAATAATATTCTTTTTCGCCATAAACAGAGGCATACGTGTAGATAAACTTGCCTGTTTTTTTAAAATCCAACAAAGCATCTCTAATTTCTTGCATGACCGCAAAACCTGTAGCGATTCCGTCAGTATCCAAATAAATTCCTTTGATGTTTTCGTCTTCTTTAGCCTTCAAAATTGCTTTTTTGATGTTAATAAGGCTTAATTTAGAAACTTGTCCGCCAAATTCTGCGGGAATTGGCAAATCTTCTAAAGGATTGTCTTCTTCTGCAATTTCTACAATTTCTTTGTTTAAAGAAAGTTTAAAAACAGAATTTTCTTCTATTTGCACAGTTTCAGATTGGGAGGCAGTGCCGATAAATATAGCCAAAAGCCCAACAGAAATACCGAAAAATATAAAAATACCGAAAATAACGGCTATTATTGTTTTGATAAATTGCATAAATTTTGTTTTTTTATTAAAATTACGCTTTATTTTAGAAAATAGCTACAAAAATACATTTTTTTTTGATTTGTTGATTAAAAATATATTAGAGCATCAAAGAAAATATTATTTGTATTTATGTTCAAATTGAATAATAAAAATGCTATTTTTGTCAAAAAAAGATTTGTAAACAAACTTTCATCATCATAAAAATGAAAAAATTGTTCAGTTGGATTAACTTTTTTGGAACGATCATGATCATGGTATCGATCTATTTGTTGAGTTTTGTACCCATTAGTTTGGATTTTTTGAATGTTTTTGGGCAAATTCTCGACGATTATCATGTTACTGATTTGGTATTTACCACGCTTAATAAAGACAAAAAATCCGATTCTACCATTGTTATTGTCAATATTGGAAGTTTGGATAGAGTCGGTATGGCAGAACAAATTAATCAACTTAACAAAGCCAAACCTGCCGTTTTGGCACTCGATATTCGTTTGACCAAAGCCAAAGACAACGAAGTAGACTCGGTGCTAGAAGCTGCTTTTAGGAATACCAAAAATTTGGTGTTGGCAAGCGAATTGATCAATTTGGAAAAAGAAGAGTCAGAAAAAGCCAAAGAAGAAGAAGATAATGACGATGACGATCAAGAAATTACTTTTGACTCTTTGAAAGTTCCTTTAAAAAGGTTCAGACAATATGCCAAAACCGCTTTTGTGAACGTGATCACCGATGACGATACAGATTTTGAAACATGGCGAGTGGCGGCAATTAAAGAAAAATACATTCAAAGAAAACTCAAAAAATTGGATTCTGCACAAATAAAAGTCAAAATTGCAAAAATAGATTTAAAAGAAGAATTAGACAGTGTGGCTTATGCCAACATCAAAACCGATTCGGTGGAAATGTCCAAATGGAAATATGTGCCAACTTATGACACAACTTTACAGCAGGAACTTGGTTTGGGAATACAAATGGCTTTGTTTTATGATTCTACCAAAACAAAAAAATTTTTGGAAAGAGGTAACGCTTATGAAGAAGTAAATTATTTGGGAAATACAGAAAAATTTATTTATCTTGATGCTGAACAGGTTAGAGAAGGAAAATTTGATCCCAAATTGGTAGCAGGTAAAATTGTGTTGATGGGTTATCATGGTACTGATTCTAGCCAAAAAGCAGCTTGGGACGAGGACAAATATTATTCGCCCATGAATCCAAGGCAGATCGGCAGAACCACACCTGATATGTACGGAATGATCGGACACGCCAACATTATTTCTATGATTTTGAACGAAACCCATATTTATGAAATGGAAGATTGGCAGGGATTTTTATTTGCAATTATTGTTTGCTATTTCAATGTTAGTTTATTCATTTATCTAAAAACAACCAGAATTTGGATACCTTGGTATGAAGGTGTTACCAAACTTATTCAGCTCACTGAAATTGCTTTTTTTGTCTATTTGACTATCTTTTTCTTTGATTCTTACAACATTAAGCTAGATTTATCGTT
>RDXG01000188.1 GCA_004292785.1 Bacteroidota bacterium | reverse complement strand
GCGCCCATTCATATTGGAGGCACATTTGACCCTCAAAAATCTTCTTTTAAAATAGAAGAATACGATTCTAAGCAAAATTCCACAGGTTCGATGGAGGGAACAATCAAAAACGGGCAAGTAGAAGGCGTTTGGAAAACAGCCGACGGGAAAAAAAGTTTTACATTAAGCCTCAAAGAGTCTTACAATATGGCAACCAAATTTGATGCTTATTATTTGGAAAAAGAATATTTGTTATTCGAAGATGAACCCGAATTTGCGAAAGCAGCAGCAAGTTCACATTTTTTGTATCCTACACAAACCCATGATCCAAAACAATTAGGCGGTTTGCAAAAATTATTAAGGCTTCAACTTAATGAAACTGGAAATAAACCCATTTCACAAATTTTGCAGGAACAAATGGACACTTACGGAAAAGAGTACGTGAATATGAATATGGGTGATCAAACCAAAAAAGAAGTCATGGAAAGCGAAATACCTTATGCCTTTAACTGGACTGTGGACAGTTATTGTGGAGTTTTGTATAACGATAACCATATTTTATCTTTGGAAATGTTTACTTCCGATTACACAGGCGGTGTACACGGAAATTATAGTTCTTCTTATTTAGTAGCCGATACGAGAACCGCCAAACAAATTACTTTAAACGATATTTTTAAGACAAATTTTAAAGCAGAACTCGACGCAATTTTGGTAAAAGTTGCCAAAAAAGACTATGCAGATGCCGTAGATGGAACGCCAGAGGTTACAGAAAATTTTTATGTAGATGGCGCTGGGCTACATTTTGTTTATAATCCTTACGAAATTGCTTCCTATGCGGTTGGGCAGGTCATTTTGAATGTTCCTTTTTCGCAAATTAAAAATTTGTTAAAACCAAATAATCCAATTAATCACCTTATCAAATGAACGAAATAGAAGAAAAACCCAAGCAGAAATGGTTGTTAATAGATGTTTTCATGCAATTTAATGAGGACAAATGTTTTATCAGCAGTGCGGCATTGTCTTATTATACCGCACTTTCGCTTTCGCCAATGCTTATTTTTTTTACTTTGATCGGTAATCTTTTTCTTTCAGACGAAACAGAAACTAAAGCCGAAGCACTTTTTTTGATCGAAGATACCGCAGGCAAAATTGCTGCCGAACTGATCCGAAATATTTGGGAAAGCCAAGCTGCTGCCGTGCCAAATACCATTTTTACGGCTGTTTTGATGCTCTTGGGGGCAACTACTGTATTTTCTGTTTTGCATAATACCTTAAATACCATTTGGAATTTGAATAATTCTAGCAGTAATTGGGCAGTAGTCAAAGAAAAGGCTTTGGCTTTGCTCATGCTTTTTATTTGCGGTTTACTTTTGGTGGCTTTGGTGGTTTTGAATATGGCTTTGAGTGTTGCAAAATCTAATATGGCTAGTTTTCAGGACTTTATTGGCAGTGTTTTCAAAAATTCTTTTACGGATAAAATGATGGATTCGCTATCAATTTTACAAGAAAGTTCGCCCAATTTGACAGGAGAATTGATTAGTCCAGAAATTGAAAAATTGTTTCATCAAATTTCAATTGTGGAAAGTATTGTCTCTTTTGTGGTGGTCAATATTTTGTTTGCACTTATTTTTAAAGTGCTTTCTCATAGAAAATTTCGTTGGAAAACCGTTTTTTTAGGGGCATTTTTTACAGCTGCTTTATTTTGGGTCGGCAAATATGTAATTAGCGTTTATTTGGCAAACGACAAAGTTACGGCTTTGTACGGAACGGCAGGTTCGATGGCTATTTTCTTGATTTGGGTCTATTATTCTTCGGCAATTTTGTTT
>RDXG01000338.1 GCA_004292785.1 Bacteroidota bacterium | reverse complement strand
ACAAAGAATTTAACAAACTAATCAAAAGATTTGGGTGTTCTCCAAATATTTTTTTGAAAGTAAGATCGTTTTTTGGATCGAGATAGCGCATATTATTTTGTAAAGATGATAAAAAAATAAAATTACATTGATTTTTATAAAAATTTTGATTTTTAAATTTGTTTTTTCGTAAAATTAGCAAAAAATTATAAAAATTAATTGCTTCATACGTGAAAATTTAAAAACATTTTTATAGAAAAACAAAAAATATGATTATTCCGCCAGATAAATTTAATAAACTAAAAAGTATTGCTAACAAACCGTTGGCAAACGATCCGCCCAACTCTACGGATACCAGATCGCGCGCCATTCGTTATCAACAAAAAAGGATTTGGACTTTTGACAATGATACTTTAAAAGTCGATAATTTGTTTGCTGCTGCCCGATTAAATGGACTTAGTCAAAATAGCGAAAATACTTTTACAGCTTTGATCATGCCTGAAAATGAACCGATTAACCGAAGCCCTTGGTTTGCTTTTAGGATTTGGTCTGCCAAAGAAAGAATTATTGATTTGAAAATGAATTATCGGCACATCACGCCTCACCGCTATCACCCCAAAATTAGTGTGGATGGCGTTCATTGGAAATCTATTGATTTTGAGGATTTTAGCTTCGATTTAAAGACAGGAAGAGCAGGTTTTCGCTTACATTTGCCCGCAGGCGAATTGTGGGTGGCAGCGCAGGAAATTATAGATTCTAAACAAGTATATGCTTGGATCAATAGTTTGGATAAATTTAGTTACATCAAAAAAATAAAATTTGGACTTTCGCACCACAAAAGACCTTTGATTGCGCTAAATATTGGTACAGAAAATACAAAAAAATTTGTAGTTGTTCTCAACAGGCAACATCCGCCTGAAATAACAGGACATTTGGCAATGGAGTCTTTGGTTGAAACCATTGCAGGAGGGACAGATTTGGCAAGAAAATTTCGTCAAAAATTTACGACTATTGTTGTGCCAATGTTAAATCCTGATGGCGTGGATTTGGGACATTGGCGACACAACGCTTTGGGTGCTGATTTGAATAGGGATTGGCAATTTTTTAGACAACCAGAAACTTTAGCTTTTAAAAAATTTTTTAGTAAATCGATCAAACAAAATCAAGCAAATTTGTATTTTGCCTTAGATTTTCATTCGACCAGAGAAGATGTTTTTTATGTGTTCAGACCCGAATTTATTGCACAAAATGCACCACATTTGACTCAAAAATGGATAAAGTCTATTGGTGCAGCTATTCCTAATTACAAAATTAGGCAGGAGGCTTTTGGTTCTGATTCGCCAATTTCTCGAAATTGGTTTTTTAGAGAATTTGGAGCAGATGCGGTTACTTATGAAGTTGGCGACGACACAGACCGAAAAACAGTAAAAATGAAAGGGCGAGTCGCCGCCGAAGAAATGATGAAACTGTTGTTGAAACAAGAAAAATCATAACAAAAAATTAAGTTTGTCAATAAATTCGTTTTTGTAAGACGCACCAATTGGAATGGCTTTGTTGGCGATCATGACTTTGGTATCCTCGATGCTGTCGATGTGATCGGTGTTGATGATGAAAGATCGATGCACGCGCACAAAATTTTCGCCAAGTTTTTCGCTGACGTTTTTCATGGTCGAATGAACAATATACTTTTTTTGGGGCGTATTAAAAACCACATAATCGGCTAAGGCTTCCACAAAAGCCACATCTTCCAAACGCACTTTAACAATTTTTCCATCAACTTTGATAAAAAAAGTTTCTGCTGAATCGCCTAAATTTGTGTCAAAACGTGGTTTAAAATTTTTTTCAATTTTCTCAACGGCTTGCAAAAAACGCGCATATTTCACAGGTTTCACCAAATAATCGGTTACACTGTTTTCGAAGGCTTCCACCGCATAATGAGAACGCGAAGTAATCAGTACAATTTGCGGAAGTTTGTCCAAACTTTTGATCAGTTCGATGCCTGTCATTTGAGGCATTTCTACGTCCAAAAAAATAATGTCCACTTCCAATCTTTTAAGCAAAGCATAGGCTTCGATGGCATCTTGACATTCAGCGAGCAGGTCTAAATTTTCGCTTCGCTCTACATATTGTTTAATTACTTCTCTCGAAAATTCGTCGTCATCAACTACAATACAAGTCATAAAAATAGGATTGCTTTTGTTGTTAAACTAAGAAAAAGGAAAAATTAGTATTTTTTTTGTAAAAATTTGCATTTTTCGTGCCAAAATCATTTTTTTTGATGTCTGCAAATTTTTCTATAAATGATTTAATTTTTGGCAAATTCGTTTTTTTTTTGTTTTTTTGTAAAATTATATAAAAAAATATGCTAAAAAAAGATACCAAAAAGACAGAAATTGCGTACAAATTTTTTCAATCCAAAGTCGGACAAATAATTTCTTTGCAGGAAATTGGAACGGCTACAGGTTGGGCAGAATCTACTTTAAAAACTTATCCCTCAAAAAAATGGTATCTTTTTTTAGAAAAAAAAGGAGGAAAAAAATATTTAGTTACCAATTTGATCAACAATTATTCGCTACAAGATTTTATCGAATTACAAAGTCAAAAGTTTTTGTCTGAAAATAAACCCAAAAACAAATTTTCTTCCGAAAAATCGTCAGAAGAAACCCAAAATTTTAAGGATAAATACGGAATTACTGATGTTTTTCTCAAAAAAATTGAAATTACAAATTATCATTGCTTAAAAGATTTAAACATTGATGGACTCGACAAAAAAGAAGTTTATTTTTTGGGCGAAAACGGAGATGGAAAAACTTTGCTTTTAAAAGCAATTTTGTGCGCTTTAAAATGGAATTTTATTGAGTTTGAAGGCATGAAAAAAGCAATGGACAACATTTTTGTTCATGACAATTCCATTTTTTTGAAAGCCTCTGACACTGAGGGCAGAAATTTTGGAAAACAAGATCAATTATTTGCCAAAAATGTTTTTGCTTATGGAGTTCACCGTAGCCAAAACGATTCGCAACGCTTTGATTATTATGGTTTTATGTCTTTATTTGATCAAAATCAAGTATTGCAAAGCCCTGAACAATGGCTAAAAAATTTGTATTTGGAAGACATCGAAGCCAAACAAAACCCTGATTTATTCAAAAAACCTGCGGTTTCTTTGGAAAACGCCAAAAGTATGTTTTTGGATATTTTAGGAAAAAATATTGAAATAGAAGTTAGTTCGAAAGGCGTTTTTTTTGTGGAAAGAGGCACAAAAACCGATTTCGATATTCTTTCAGAAGGCTACAAAATAGTGCTAATTTGGCTTACAGATTTGCTTTTTCGTTTGACAAACTCACAACCCAACGCCAAACTTTACGACCAAAAAAATGGTTTCACAGGCATTGTTTTGGTCGATGAAATCAATTTGCATCTGCACCCAAAATGGGAATACGAATTGCCCCAAAAATTGCGTGCTTGGTTTCCAAATATCCAATTTATTTTTAGCACGCACAGCCCAATTACTGTTTTGGGAGCTTCCGAAGATGCCGTTTTTTTTAGGTTATTCAAGGAAAATGGCAAAACCCAAATCACGCCTTGCCAAGCCTTGCAAGTTGGAAATATGCGCGCCGACCAGATTTTGACCAGTGATTTTTTTGGGCTTTCGAGTGCCAGACCTGCCAAATTAAAGGAATTTATGCAAATGAGAGAACAAATTTTGACTAAAACAGAATTTACAAAAGAAGACGAGCAAAAATTAGACGAACTCGAAACGCAATATGGTGCTTTGCCCACAGGTGAGAGCAAATTGGAATTGAAAACGCAATTATTGTTGAACAAAATTCTAAAAAATTTCGAAAAAAATGATACAAATTGACAAGCCAAAAGAGCCTGAAAATTCGAAAATTTATAAAAGCGGCAAGGAGCGCAAAGGCAAAACTTATCAAAAAGTTGCCACTGAAAATATCATAAAAGATTTTGAGGAAGGCAAAGAAATAGAAACTAAAATTAAAGAAACAGAACATATTTATCAACATTTTAAAGCAGAATTGTTAGAAATTCAGCATAATAAATGTTGTTATTGCGAGTCCCGATTGCTAGAAAAAAGTAGTCATCAAAAAGCAGGCGATGTGGAGCATTTTCGACCAAAAAATGGTTATAAACAAGATATTTTGGCAAAAGAAGTTTCTAAATCTTCTTATTTTTGGTTGGCTTATGATTGGGATAATTTACTTTTTTCTTGTGAAGTTTGCAACAATAAACCTTACAAAGAAAATAAATTTCCTTTGATAGACGACAGCAAAAGAGCAAAAAGTCATCGAAACAATTTGAATTTAGAAGAACCTTACTTAATTAATCCTGCAAAGGAAGACCCAGAACAGCATTTTACTTTTCGCAAAGAATTTATTTTCCCAAAATCTGTGCGAGCCTCTATTTCTATAAAAATTTTAGGGCTTGACAGAAAAGGCTTAAATATAACAAGGTTGGAACATTTAAAAACTGTGGAGACTTTGGCTGAATTTTTAGATAAAGTTCCTGAAAATTTGAAAAAAGAAATTGAAGAAAACATCAAAGAACATAAAAAATCGAGTGCAAAATTTGCGGGCATGATCCGCGCTAATTTCCCTAAAATTTAACAAAAAAAATGTTCGAAAACAGCACTTACGCCAAACCTTTTTTGAAATGGGCAGGCGGAAAAACCAAATTAATTCCACAAATGAGTCAGTTTTTCCCAAAAGAACTTTTCGAAGGGAAAATAGAAACCTACATCGAGCCTTTTGTGGGTGGTGGTTCTTTGTTATTTTATGTTTTACAACATTTTAACATTCAAAAAGCCTATATTTTTGATCTCAATGCCGATTTGATTTTAACTTATCAAACCATAAAGTTTCAAACAAAAGCCTTAATTTTGCAACTAGATTTTTACAAAAAAGATTATTTATTGGCAAATATCGAAGAAAAAAAAGCTATCTTTGAACAAATTAAGAAAAATTTTAATCAAAACAGAATAAATTTTGACTACCAACAAAATTCAGATTTAGGAATTGAAAGGGCTGCGCAATTTATTTTTCTGAATAAAACTTGTTTTAACGGACTTTTTAGGCTTAATTCGAAGGGCGAATTTAATGTTCCTCATGGAAGATACGAAAACCCGAAATTATTTGATGAGCAAAACTTATATTTATTGGCTAATTTATTGCAGAAAGTAGAAATTAGGCAAGGAAGTTACGAAAATTGCGAAACTTTTGTAAATTCAAAAACTTTTGTATATTTCGATCCGCCTTATAAACCAATTAGCAAAAGTTCGAGTTTTACAACTTATGCAGGTTTTGAGTTTAAAGACGAAGCACAAATAAAATTAGCCGATTTTGTCAGAAAAATTAGCCAAAAAAATTGTAAAATCATGTTGAGTAATTCGGATACGAATGATGATTTTTTTGGCAAATTATACGAAAATTTTGATATTCAACGCATACAAGCGCACAGAATGATCAACTCGAATGCTGAAAAAAGAGGCAAAATTAGTGAATTATTGATCAGAAATTTTGTTGAATAAGATAGAAAAAAATAAATTCTGGCTATGAAATTTTTTACTATTACATTTATTTTTATGTTTTTGTGCGTTTTTTCTGCGCAAGCGCAACGCATCATCTACGAAGATGGAAGAATAATTGTTGGCGTAAAAATAGACCCTCCTTTTATTATGAAGGACATTGATGGCTCTTTTTATGGCGTGAGTATTGACCTTTGGGTTCATGCATCTGACGATATGGGTATCAAATTTGAATTTCAAGAATTTACGGATACTTGGGAAATGATACGAGCCTTAAAGTTTAACGAAATTGACATTTCTATCAATCCTTGGCCCATTAGTGCCACTTATTTGCATCAATTTGAAGTTTCACAGCCTTTTTATATTTCTACTTTGGGTATTGCCACTCCAAAAAGTGCAAGAAATCAATTTCAAATGTTTATCAATAACTTTTTTTCTTTTAGTTTTCTTAAAATTATATTTTTTATTAGTTCCCTGCTTTTTGTTTCTGGAATGTTGATTTGGCTTGCAGAACGAGATCACAACAAAGCAGAATTTAGGTACGGTTGGAATGGACTTTTTGATGGTTTTTGGTGGTCGGCAGTGACTATGGCAACAGTTGGTTATGGCGACAAAACTCCAATTACTTTTTGGGGGCGTTTTTTGGCAATGGTTTGGATGCTTTCCACCATTGTTTTAATTTCCACACTTACTGCAACCATTAGTTCTACTTTAACTTTGAACAGTTTGGAATCTACTTTGGAAAGACCCGAAGACATGAGAAATATACGAAAAATTGGTACTGTTTCTGGATCAGCTAGTGAGGATTATTTGGTCGCACACGGCATAGAACCAACCAGTTACGACACACCAATGAAAGGACTTAGGGCAGTTTCCCAAGAAAAAATAGATATTTTTGTTTATGATCGAGCAGTAATGAATTATTTGCTCACTGAACATAGAATGGACGGAGACGTAAAGATTTTGCCAATTACGTTTAACAAACAATACCGTTGTTTTTTGATGCCCAAAGAAAGTCATTTGGTAAACAAATTGAACCCTGAAATCATAGACCGAATCAATGTAAGCGCTTGGCAGAGAACTTTGGAAAAATACAATTTGCGTGAGGATATTCAATAAAATTTTAATGTTTTGAAAACATACTTTATCACAGGTGGCACAGGTTTAATCGGTAGCCATCTTATTCAACATTTGCTTGATAGCGGTCAGCAAATAGTTGCGCTCAAACATACTACAAATCCAATAACCATCAAAAATCAAGCAATTAGATGGATAGAAGGCAGTATTTTAGATGTTCCTTTGTTGCAGGAAATCATCGAACCCAATTTTTATGTCGTTCACGCAGCGGCTGTAATTTCTTTGTCTGCGCCAAATCTTTGGAAAATTAATGTCGAAGGAACTGCCAACATGGTCAATATTTGTTTGCAAAAAGAAGTAAAAAAATTCTGTCATTTGAGTTCGATAGCTGCCATTGGCAAAAATTTTGACAAAAAAATTCTTGACGAAACCAATGAATGGGAAAATGCTGTTTATTATAACAATTACGCCATTTCTAAGCACTTAGCAGAGCAAGAAGTTTGGCGAGGAATTGCAGAAGGTCTGAATGCAGTTATTGTAAATCCTTCGGTAGTTTTGGGAACAGGAAATTTGGAACAATCTAGTAATCAGCTATTTAAAAAAATTCTCGAAGAAAATAAATTTTATATAGATGCTTCAATCAATTTGGTAGATGTTCGTGATGTTTGTCAGATTATTGAATTGTTGATGGAAAGTAATATTTCACAGGAACGCTTTATTTTGAATGCGCATGAACTTGTTTTTAAAGATTTTTTTGACAAATTGGCTACAAAATTGAACAAAAAAAGCCCAAATATTCGTATTTCTCCTTTATTATTGAAAATTTTAAAATCTTTTGCCAAATTTTATACTGTATTTTTTCCAAAATCTCCTTTGTCGGAATTGGCTTGGTTATCTAATGATTTTGCCTCATATCATTCAACAAAAATTCAAAAAGCACTTGATTTTAAATTTAGAACTTTGGAAGATACTTTGGATCATTGTGCAGATTTTTATAAGAAAGTTGTTTAAACAGCGTTTTTTTAAGCAAATAAGCGATCCACTTCCAACACAAAACCGCCCAAATTTGCCACTTTTAAAGCCGATTAAATCCTTAAAATTGGCAGTTTTATAAATTTCCATCTTTTTATCATTTAAAAATAACTAATACAAGGTTAATTTTTCTTTTGTAAATTCAAAATAAAACCTCTTTTTTCTGAAATTTTAAACAAAAAAAATTAGTTTTCATAAATTCATTAAAAAAACATTATACTATTGTATTTTTGGCAAATTATTTTTACATAGATCGCAATGAAAGTCCATTTTATATCTATTGGCGGTAGCGTGATGCACAATTTAGCCATTGCTTTGCATCGAAAAGGCTACCAAATTACAGGTTCTGATGACGAAATTTACGAACCTTCGCACAGTCGCCTAAAAAAAGAAGGTTTGTTACCCACCAAAGAAGGTTGGTACACCGAAAATATTAGTACCGATTTAGATGCGGTTGTTTTGGGAATGCACGCCCGAAAAGACAATCCAGAGTTGGCACGCGCCAAAGAATTGGGTTTAAAAATTTATTCCTATCCCGAATATATTTACCAGCAAAGCCAACAAAAAGAACGAGTAGTTATTGCAGGTTCTCATGGAAAAACTACGACTACGGCAATGATTATGCACGTTTTGCAATATTTGGGCAAAAAATTTGACTATGTGATCGGTGCAGCAGTAGAAGGTTTTGAAACTACGGTCAGGCTTAGTGAAGATGCACCAGTAATTTTGATTGAAGGTGATGAATATTTGACTTCCCCTGATGATCCAACGCCTAAATTTTTGCATTATCACCATCATATTGCCTTAATTAGTGGAATTGCTTGGGATCACATGAACGTTTACCCAAATTTTGACGATTATGTGCGCCAATTTGAAGAATTAGCCGTTCAAACCCCAAAAAGTGGCACTTTGATCTATTGCGAGGAGGACAATTTGACAACCATTGTGGCTAATGCACGCAAATTGCCAGAAGATGTTTTGGCTTTGGAATATAGAACGCATCCTTATACGGTCAAAAATAACCAAACTTTTCTTAATACCGATCACGGAGATTTTGCTTTGCAAATTTTTGGCAAACACAATATGCAGAATTTGAGTGGTGCAAAGGCTGTTTGTAGTCGTTTGGCAGTTACAGAAAAAGAGTTTTATCAGGCAATTCAATCGTTTAAAGGAGCTTCTAAACGTTTGGAAATTGTTAGTCAAAACGAATTTTCTACTTTTTTTAGAGATTTTGCACACGCCCCTTCCAAAGTGCAAGCCACGATTAACGCCACCAAAGAACAATTTGAAAGTCGTTTGTTGGTTGCCTGTGCCGAATTACACACGTTTAGCAGTTTGAACAAAAACTTTTTGCAACAATACAAAAACACAATGGACAAAGCCGACATTGCCATTGTTTATTATAGCCCAAAAACAGTCGAACATAAGCGTTTGGAAGCCATTTCTGAACAAGAAATTTTGCAGGCTTTTGACCGAAAAGATTTGAAAGTTTTTACAGATTCTGAAAAACTAAAAGCCTTTTTATTAGAAATTTCTTGGAAAAACAAAAACTTATTGATGATGAGTTCAGGCACTTACGATCACATCGATTTTGGTGTTTTGGCAGCCCAAATTTTGAAATAATTTTAAACCTTCATAGTTTTTTAGGACTTATGAAGGTTTTTT
>RDXG01000187.1 GCA_004292785.1 Bacteroidota bacterium | reverse complement strand
TGTCTCGTCCTAAAAAAAGTTTACACATTTTGATTAATAATCCTGCTACAAGTTTACAGTTTTTATTTAATCCTAAATACCGTTTACATTTGCCGAACTGGATGAAACGGAAACGAGCAATGCTGAGGAGCAACTCGCTAGGATTAATCCAGTCAGATGAGCATATAAATCCGATATATCGTTTACACTTTATGTCGGATTTTGCATATATGCACTTCTGTTTATGCCTAAAAAACCTACACCATGGTTGCCTCCTTTCTCGCCTGCGTAACGGGTAAATCGTTTTTTAGTTGCCAATAATTTTTCCATCGTTTTTTTAGTTCACCCGTTTTTTGATGCGCTTCAAATGGTTTAAGATTGTCAATACTTCCATGTGGTCTTAAATGATTGTATGTACTACAAGCAATGGCAACACTACTCCTGGCTGTTTCAAAACCAGGAAAAACCTCTTCTAAAAGCTCTCCTTTTAAAATGCCATTTACTCTTTCGGCAATGGCGTTTTCTAGCGGGTCACCATTTTCAGTCATACTGATTTTTATCTTTTTGCGCTTCAATATTTTCACATAAGCATCGCAGCAATATTGTACACCGCGGTCGCTGTGATGGATTAACCCTGCAATATTTTGATTTGCCTTTAAAGCCATTTTCAGTGCTTGTAAAGGTCCGTTTGCGGTTAAATCTTTACTCAAGTAAAAGCCAACAATTTTGTGACTGTAAGCATCCGTTATCAAACTTAAATAGGCAAAGCTATCGGGTAAATGAATGTAGGTTATATCGCTTACCCATAGCTGATTAGGCGCTAAGGGAATAAAACCGCGAATGATGTTAGGATACTTTTTAAACCGGTGTTTGGAGAGGGTTGTTACACAGCCTCTTCGCTTTCGTTTTGTAACCAGTAAGCCATGCTCTGCAAGCAGATCAAACATAGCATCTCTTCCTATTTGAAATTGATGTGCAGCTAAAAAATCCCGCATCTCTTCAAAAAGTTTTCGTGTACCAATACGCTTTTGATGCTTGCGATAACGCAATACTTCATCTATAATAATATCAGCTTGATAAGCTTTTTGTTGGATGTATTTTATGCCTTGATAGTAGGATTGCCTACTATAACCAAGCAGCAAACAAAGTTCGTTTACGCAACGTGGCTCACTTTGTTCAACTGTTTCTACCGCTTGGTGCCAGACTTTTTTCTTATATCTATTTTTAGTTGATCCTCTGCAATATCAATCATTGCATTGAGCAGCTTATTGTGTAGTTGTGCCTTACGCAACTCTTGCTGCAATTGCTTTACCTCATTAGAAAGCGCTGGTTCTTCTAATTTCTGTTCTTTAAGTTTAGGAGTATGTTTTGTACTTTTTCCTTGGTATTTCATTACCCACGAATGTACTAATCTGAAATCAATTCCATACTTCATTCCTAGTTTTCGAAAACTCGAATTCCCAGTTAAATACTCGGCTATTATGGCCTCTTTGTCTATTGCTTTTTTATCCATTTTGTTTACATTTTACTGTAAACCTATTTTAGGACGAGACAGATTAACGTAATTGTTGTAAGTCTTTGCTGTCCGTCAATTATGGTTAATTCTGTCAAGCCTGATGCTGTGTAAACGTCATCGTGAACATAAACTATACTCCCAATAAAGTGAGCATTTGTCTTGTCGTTTTTGCCTGTTTCAATTATGTCGTGAAGTAATTGCTTGCACTGAAATAATGTCCAGTCGTAATTTCTCTGATAAACAGGAATAGCAAATGTCGTTTCATTTGTCGCTAAAAATTTATCTACTTTGGTTTCGTTTGCTTTCATATTTTATTTCTG
>RDXG01000337.1 GCA_004292785.1 Bacteroidota bacterium | reverse complement strand
TCTATAATGCTAGAAATCAGCAATTTAGCCACTTTATTGTCTTCCATCAAATATTTGAAAACAACATCATAAATTGGATTAGCAATTAACATTTGGTTTTATTTTAAAGTTTAAAAAAATTTCTTAACATTCACTCAAACTCACAGGAACATTGATTGCCAAACCACCGTCTGCGGTTTCTTTATATTTTGAGTTCATATCTTTTGCGGTTTCCCACATGGTTTTGATCACGTTGTCCAAAGAAACTTTTGCATTTTTTGGGTTGCCTTCCAAAGCCATTTGGCAGGCGGTTATTGCCTTTATTGCTCCCATCGAATTGCGTTCTATGCAAGGAATTTGCACCAAACCACCAATTGGGTCGCAAGTAAGCCCCAAATGATGTTCCATTGCAATTTCTGAAGCCATCAAAGATTGATCAACAGAACCACCCAAACATTCGGTCAAAGCTGCTGCTGCCATCGCCGAAGAAACGCCTATTTCTGCCTGACAACCGCCCATAGCCGCCGAAATTGTAGCCCCTTTTTTAAAAATACTACCAATTTCGGCAGAATGAAGTAAAAATTGAATGATATTTTCCTCATTTGCCGATTCGTGAAAGCAAACATAATACATCAAAACCGCAGGAATAACGCCCGCTGCCCCATTGGTTGGCGCAGTTACCACCCTGCTAAAAGACGCATTTTCTTCATTTACCGCTAAAGCAAAACAAGCAACCCACTTTAAAACTCGTTGAAACGACTGATTTCCGCTTTGAATGGCTTTAATCCATTCGTCTGCATTGGCATAAATGACGTTTCCAATCAAATTTTTGTTCATATTGGCAGCCCTTCTAACCACCTTCAAACCACCTTCCAATTCGCCTTCAGTGTGGCAACCTTTGAAAATACAATCTTTCATGACTTGCCAAATTGCTAATAAATTTTGCTTAATTTGAATGTCTGAACGCCAAATTTGTTCGTTTTTCCAAACTACTTCCCAAACTTTTGACTGTGTATTTTGGCAATGTTTCAACAAATCTTCGGCACAATCTACAGGATAAGGCAAAATAACGCTATCTTTTCCTAATTCTTCATTTTCTTTAACCACAAAACCTCCACCAATAGAATAAAAAACGGCTTCTATTTGACTTTGATCTTCACAAACCGCAAAAAAACGTAAAGCGTTGGAATGAAAAGCTAATTGTTTATTTTTCGAAAAAATAATATTTTTTTGTGGATCAAAAGGTATTTGATGCGTTCCCAATAAGTAAATTTGACATTCTTTTTTTATTTTCTGAATTTTTGCAGAAATTTCAGTTACAGGAATATGCACAGGGTCTTCGCCACTCAATCCCAACAAAACTGCCACATCCGTTCCATGTCCAATGCCTGTTTTGGCAAGAGAACCATAAAGTTCTACGCTAAGGCTTTGAATATGAGGTATTTGCAAAATATTATCTTGCAAAAAACGCAAGGCTGCACGCCAAGGGCCCATTGTATGCGAACTAGAAGGTCCGATACCAATTTTGAACATATCAAAAACACTTATTCTTTCCATGTGCTTTTTTTGCGAAAATTAGATATTTTTTATCAATATCAAATCTTATTTTTCAAAAATTTTGCAAAAAAAACAAATTTTCGAATTCTTTTAAATAAGTTTACTAATTGTAAGACATATTTTTAAATTTTTGAATGATTTTAAACCAACGAAAAAAAATGCAAATATTAGAAATTAATTTGGAATTGGTAGAAAAACTGCCCGCCGATGAGGAAAGCCGACTTTTGTTGCCCGAAAATGTGGCTTGCAAAGCTAGTTTGACCGATTATTTGGCTTTAAACGAAATTTGCGAATACAGAATTGAGTATCACGAGGGTTTTATTTTTTCTTTTTATCACAATATTTATAACGATTTTATGACAAACCACGAAAAAATTGTCAGCAATTTTATGGCAGTATTAATTCTTTTTATTGCCAAATTTGATTTACAGTGGCAAATTTTGCCTAGCAACATGAAAATTTACATACACAATTCGGGTAAACCTTGCGTTTATAAACCTGATGCTGTTGTTTTTAAAGACGAAGTAGATGAAATCTATTTCGAAAAAAAGAAAAAAAACTATTCTGCGGCTAACAACCCTTATTCTGTGTTGGAAGTGCTTTCAAAAAGTACAAAATCTTTTGATTGGAACACAAAATTGGCAAATTACCAAAAAATCGAAACCTTAGAACAAATTATTTTTGTAGAACAATACAAAATGGCGGTTTATGTTTACGACAAAATTGATGGAAATTGGATCAAAAGCGAATATTTTGATGCAAACGATCAATTTTTTGTGATGGATTGCGTGCTTTCCTTAGAAAAATTGTATCATCGTGTAAAATTTTAATAAAATTTTGCGAAAAGCGATTTGTCGGACACCTCAAAGGTGTCTGACAAGTTTTTAGGGATTTTTGCAATAAATAATAATTTTAAACCAACGAAAAAAATGCAAATATTAGAAATTAATTTGGAATTGGTAGAAAAACTGCCCGCCGACGAGGAAAGTCGACTTTTGTTGCCCGAAAATGTGGCTTGCAAAGCTAGTTTGACCGATTATTTGGCTTTAAACGAAATTTGCGAATACAGAATCGAGTATCATGAGGGTTTTATTTTTTCTTTTTATCACAATATTTATAACGATTTTATGCCTAATCACGAACAAATTGTCAGTAACTTTATGGCAATACTGATCCTTTTTATTGCCAAATTTAAACTTGCTTGGCGAATTTTGCCTAGCAATCTAGTCATTTACATACATAATGACGGCAAACCTTGTGCCTACAAACCTGATGCGGTTGTATTTAAAGGAAAATTAAACTTTCAAACTTTTTTTAGAGAAGATGAAAGTAAATTTCAAGCCACAGACAATCCATATTCGGCTATTGAGGTTTTGTCAAAAGGTACAAAATCTTTTGATTTGAACACAAAATTGGCAAATTACCAAAAAATCGAAACCTTAGAACAAATTATTTTTGTAGAACAATACAAAATGGCAGTTTATGTCTATGACAAAATCGATGGAAATTGGATAAAAAGCGAATATTTTGATGAAAATGATCAATTTTTTGTGGCAGAATGTCCTGTTTCTTTGAAAGAATTATATATTTATGTAGAATTTTAAAAAATATTTTTATGATCTCGAACCTACGAACATCTTTTAACGCCCAATTTTCAGAAGAAAAGTATGAAAATATGTTGGCAAATATGGCAAAAACCTTCGATTTTAAAATCGATTTTAAGGTTTGCGAAACGCCAATTTTTATTCCCAAAACTTTGCAAAATGAGCTTGTGAAGGCAGGAAATATTATTGTCGAGCAGTTGCAAAACGAAAATTTCAGAAGCCAAATTCACAAAGCTGTGCCTAAAAATTGCGTTGTGCCAAACCAAGAAGAAGACACAACTTTTATGGTCGTAGATTTTGCAATTTGCAAGGATTCGAAAGGCGAACTTTTGCCACAACTCATTGAATTACAAGGCTTTCCGTCTTTGTTTGGTTTTCAATATTTTCTTAACGAAAATTACAGAAAACATTACCAAATTCCTGAAAATGTAAGCCATTATTTTAACAACCATACCAACAAAAGTTATTGGCAGACCCTAAAAGATGCCATTGTTGGCAATGAAGACCCCGAACAAGTGGTTTTGATGGAAATTGAACCCGAAAAACAAAAAACAAAAATCGATTTTTATTGTACCCAAAAATATTTGGGAGTAAATTTTGTTTGCCTAAGCAAAATAAAAAAGCGTGGAAACAAACTTTTTTACGAAAACAAAGGCAGAGAAGTTCAGATCAAAAAGATTTATAACCGAATTATTTTTGATGAATTGGCACTCAAAAAAGATTTCAAATACGAATTTGACCCAACCCAAGAGGCAGATGTGAAATGGGCAGGACACCCAAATTGGTTTTTCAAAATAAGTAAGTTTTCTTTGCCATTTTTAGACAATCCTTACGTTCCTAAAACAGTGTTTGTAAGCGATTTAAAGCAAATTCCAGAGGATTTAGAAAATTATGTACTCAAACCTTTGTACTCTTTTGCAGGTTCTGGGGTAAAATTTGACGTGAAAAAGGAAATGATCGAACAGATTCCTGAACACGAAAAAGAGCATTACATTCTCATGAAAAAAGTGCAATATGAGCCATTAATTCAAACCTTAGATCAACCTGCAAAGGTAGAAGTTAGGCTGATGATGGTCAGAAAAAACGGCAAAATGGAATTACTCACCAACCTAATTCGGTTAAGCAAAGGCAAAATGATGGGCGTCGATTTTAACAAAGGAATGAATTGGGTAGGCGGTTCGATTGGGTATTTTGAAAAATAAATTTTTATTGTAACATAGGCTTGTTAAGTCGGACATTTGTCAGACGCTTTTGAAAGCATGGTTTTCTTCAAATTGTCCGACAAATGTCTGACTTTTAAATAGATAGTCCACAAACTAAAGTTTATGTTACAAATTATCAAAAAAACATGGATTTACGATTATTTTTTGACAGCGTACAAGATCAAATCGGGGGTTTTGATAGCGAAATTGCGAGTTTGGGAACGCATATTTTCAATAATTTTAGCCAAATTCCGCGCTGGAAAGACGTTGATATTGCAATTATTGGAATCAATGAACAAAGAGGTTCTAAAAATAATCATTGCCAAAGCAATTCTGCCGATCAAGTGCGAAAAAAATTGTACGCACTCAAAAAAAGCAAAACGCCTGTCATTGTCGATCTCGGAAATTTGAGAATTGGCGAAAATTTGGAACAAACTTATCTTAGACTTAGCGAAGTTTTGGAAAATTTGATGGTGCAAAATATTGTGCCTGTGATCATTGGCGCAAGCCATGATTTGCAAATTGGGCAATATTGGGCATATCAGGCGATGGAAAAATTGGTTTATTTGTTAAACATAGACCATTGCATAGATTTGGGTGAGGAGCAAAATCCTAGTAAAAACCATTTGCATCAAATTTTTACCCATGAACCTAATTATTTGTTTAGTTTTGGGCAAATTGCCTATCAAACTTACCTTACAGATGCCGAAAAGATCGAAATTTTCAGAAAATTGAATTTTGATTTGGTAAGCGTAGGCGAATTTAGAAATCAGCCAAAAAATATCGAAGCCTTGATCCGATCTGCCGATTTGATTGGTTTTGACGTTTCTGCGATCAAAAAAAATGATGCGATGGGCAACGCAAACGCTTCGCCTTTTGGCTTGACTGCCGAAGAAGCCTGCCAAATGGCTTGGTATGCGGGCATGAGCAACAAACTTTCTTCTTTTGGAATTTACGAATACAATGCCGATTTTGACGACAAAGGGCATACGGCAAGCGTGTTGGCAACCATGATTTGGTATTTTATTGAGGGTTTTGGGTACAGACAAAAGGGTTTTGAGTTAAAAAATAATTTTCATATCAAATATATTGTGCCTTTTTTGGATATGAATTATCAATTAATTTTCTATAAAAGTGCCTTGACAGAGCAATGGTGGCTAGAAATTCCTGAAGATTTGAATGTTTACACACAAAAAAAACTAATTCCTTGCAGTTATTCCGATTATCAAGAGGCAAGTCAGGGGAATTTGCCAGATTGTTGGGTAAAAGCAATGAGTCGGGATTTGTGAAAATAGTTTTAGAGCTTGTATTGCATTTTAATTCCCAAAAAAAACGGATATTTTTCGCCAAACAAAGGCGTATTCTTTGTTATTTTGGGAATTTTCTATGATTTTAGGCATTACCAAATCAATACTTGCGCGATCAAGCAATGATTCAGGAACATTATTTTTTTTCAAAAATTCACGTTCTGTTATAATTTTATCCAAAATTTCGTTAATTATTTTTCTTCTTTCTAAAATTAAATTTTTACGATTAAGGTTGTAAAAATCTCTACTTTTTTCGCCTTTTGGGGTTTTTGGAATAATAAAACCTTGTTTTTTACCCAGTTTTTCAAAGTTTTCTAATATAATATCTAAATGCTCATTTGGATCATCTAAAACAGGGTGCAAATAAGGAGAGTTTTCGGACAATAAATGTTTGCCATCGGCTTTGCATTTTTCATAATCTAAAGAACCATCAGCCAACAAAGGCACTTCCAAATGCGGATTTTCGGTTTCAAAAATATCAGCTTTTGCTTTTTGACAATAATCACAAGAAGGCAAAAAATTTGTCCATTCGTGAGCAAGCCAATAGTATATTTTTTTTGGGCGATAATGATCTATGCTTTCAGGCAAAGCCAAAGGCGTTTCGCAATAAGCGCATTTGTTATGAAAAAATGTCAAAAGTTCTTTTTTAATATTTCGCCAACAAGCGTTATTTATTTTTCGTCTGTCCAAAAGTTCTTTTTCGCAACGTTTTTGGTTGTTTTGCAATTTTTCTGGAACTTGGGCAAAATAATTTTCTACCTGAATCATGCTAAACTTTTTTATATTTTTCCAAAATTTGTCTTCTAAGTTCTTCTTGTTTTTCCTTTTCTGCCTTATTTTTATACATAATTCCTGTATCTACTTCGTAAATACTTTCAGTATTGACCGAAAAAATATTTTCCATATCAAACAAAGGCGAAGTCAAAAGCTGATTAGGCAACAAATTTGCCACATCAATAGTCAATCTCTCCACAAAAGTCCCACGTTCAAAATCCCTTTTTACTCTAAAAAAAGCCGTATTTTCGGGCATTCCAAGCAAACAAATTGCCGAATGAGTGCTTACAATAAACTGCACTTTTGGGAAAATTTCACTTAGTTTTTGCATCAAATCTTTTTGGGCTTTGGGGTGCAAATGCGACTCTACTTCGTCTATCAAAACAATGCCTTTCAAATTTTCTACTGTCGAAACCTCTTTATTTTGGGCGATCAAACGAATTAAAATATCACCAACCAAATTCAAAACCGATTTACTGCCCGCAGAAAGATGATCATATTTTACCTTAAAACCTTGTTCTAAATAATAAAAAGTGCCTTCTTCTTCTACTATTTCCACTTTTTGAGTAATGCTAGACAAGATTTTTTCAATGATTTTTCGTAATTCCTCTGCCAAAGGCGTAACTTTTTTGTGTTTCCAAAAATCTTTTATAAACCAAGCCTCAATATTTTCAATTTCGTCATCTTTTTCGTTGAGCAAACAATAAAAAGGATTACTTTTAAGCATACGTTCCACATCAAAATCGGACAATTTGGACAGACGTTTTACGCCATAACCTACTGTATTAGAACACTTTGCAAAAGTTCGCCAAGCATTTGGTTCTCTATAAAGATTATGAATTTGCTTTTTGGAATTTTCCAAAAATTCTACGGCAATTTGCGTTTCGTAGCTTTCCAAAACTCTCGAAGCCCCTTCTGCACCTTGCAAACCAACCGCCAAAGCCTGCAAAATTGAAGTTTTGCCATCGCCGTTTTGCCCCAACAAACAAACAAATTGCGCATCTGTTGGAATTTGAATTTCTAAGGATTTGATGCTCTGAAAATTGCTGACACAAAGTTTTTTAATGGTAAAAGCTAAATTTTCTTTGCCAAACTCATTTATATTTTCGGAAGAAGATTTAATTAGGCTTTTTTGGTAGATTTCTGAAAAATTTTTGTAATTTTTTTCTAAAATGTCTATATTTTCTTTTGAAAGAGAATTTTCTAATGATTCGCTAGCTTTATCAAAATAAAGTTTTGCTAATTCTAATTCGCCCAAATCAACATAAATATCAGCCAAATTATTTAAGACTTCAATAAAAAATGGTTTTATTTCTAAGGCTTGTTTATAATAATCTATGCTTTTATAATACTCACCAGAGTCTCTGTAAACAAATCCCAAATTATATAATGATTCTATATTTTCGGCATTTATTTCCAAGGCTTTATTAAAATGTATTATTGCTTTCTGATTTTCTTTCGAATTGCTATGAAGTTTTCCTAAATTATTTTGTGTAGAATAATCTTTAGGATCAATTTTGGAAGCTTTGTTTAATGCTTCAAAGGCTTCTTTTTTTTCTCCCAAAATATCATGAATAAATGCTAAATGGTTTAAAGAAATAACGTTTTCGGGATATATTTTTAAAGATTTTTGAAGTACAAATTTTGCTTCTTTATTATTACCTTTTTTCATATATAATTCCCCCAAATTAGCACAGTATTCTGCGAATAACATTTTTAATTCCCCAATTTCCTTCCCAATTTTATTTTTATCCTCTTCAAAAACAGAGTCATCATACTTCATTTCCAAAGCCAAAATTTCAATTTCTAAGGCTTTGATGTTATTCTCTAAAACATCTAATTCTGTATTTTCCATAATTTTTTTTGACAAAAGTACAAAAAAGCAATGAATTTCAAAGTCTAGCAAAAATATTTTAAACAAATCATTTGTAATTGATAATCGATACACTTAATTTCGCATCTATTTAAAACCATTCTAAATAAGATGAAAACCGTAGCCGATCTTAAAATTGGGGAAATTGGCATTATCAAAAATTTCGCAGACAAAAACATGGCTTTGAAACTTCAAGAAATGGGTTGTTTGACCAATGCGGAAGTGCGTTTGACTTATATTGCACCGATGGGCGATCCGATTTGTATTCAAGTGGCTGGTTATCAGCTTTCTATGAGAAAATCTGAAGCCGCCACCATGATCATTAAATAACATGAAAATTGCACTTTTAGGAAATCCAAACGCAGGCAAATCTTCGCTTTTTAACCAATTAACAGGTTTAAACCAAAAAATCGGAAATTTTGCAGGTGTTACTGTCGAAAAAAAAACAGGTTTCTACAAAAATCAGCAGGAGCAAAAATTTGAAATCATTGATTTGCCCGGTACGTATAGCATTTATCCAAAATCTGCTGACGAAAAAGTGGCGGTTGATATTTTGTTAAATCCAAAGCACGAATTGCACCCCGATTTGGTGGTGGTGGTTATTGATGCCGCTAATTTGCAAAGAAATTTGTTGCTTTTTACGCAAATTCAGGATTTGGGAATCCCTGTAATTATTGCTTTGAATATGCTTGATGTGGCTCAAAAAAGCGGTTTAAACTACGATTTAGAATATTTGCGCCGAGAATTGCAAACCGAAATTGTACCCATAAACGCCCGAACTGCCGAAGGTGTGGATATTTTGGCAAAAACTTTTGATCAGCAATACGTTTGTCCGCCGAAGGCATTTATTGAGTTTTCGCAAAATGCCAATCAATTTGTAGATTTTTCTTTTTTAAGTGATTTGGACAAAGAAAAAATAGATGTATTGCTTAAAGAGGCAAAAATAGATGCCTTAGAAATGCAATCTGAAGAAATTATAGAACGATACAAAAATTTAGAAAAAATTGTTAGTAAATCGATCACCAAAAATTCGCAATCTGTTGAAAAAAAGTCAATTAGCAAAAAAATTGATCGTTTTTTGGTGCATAAGGTCTATGGATACTTGACGTTTTTCTTCATCTTATTTCTTATTTTTCAAGCCATTTTTTCGCTGGCAAGTTACCCAATGGATTGGATAGACGGGGGCATGGCAAGCCTAAATTCTTGGCTAAAAAGTATGTTGCCCGAAAGCCAATTAAGCGATTTACTCA
>RDXG01000336.1 GCA_004292785.1 Bacteroidota bacterium | reverse complement strand
TTTTATGGTGGCGTTTTGTTGTTCAGAAAGTTGTGCTTGTGCTTGTTTGACTTCTGCCAATTCGCTTTGATAATCTGCGGAAGTAGTTGCTTGTGGATTCGCAACAGTAATTTCGGACAAATTTACCAAAACGGTTTTCCATTGTCCGTTCAAATCGGAATTTGAGGGCGCATTTGGCAATAATTCTTTTTCAGAAATGTTTTTGTTACAAGAAATTAAGCCAAAAAATAAGAAAATAAAAATATATTTAAACATAATTTGAATGATTTTTAAAATGAAAAATTTATTGTCCTAATTGACATTCGCCTTTGTGAAGAGGCAACACATAAAATACAGAAAGCCCAAAATTGTTCGACTGACCAACATTTCTGCCTGAAATCGTATAATTGTAAGACGCAATGATCGACAAATTTCTGTGTTTGGGAATTCGATAGGTAAACATTGCGCCCAATTTGCTTGCCACCATTCTGGTCGAAGGAAAAGGCATATCGTTTTTGCGAATATCCGCCCCGCCAAGCGTGTTCATTTGTTCAAAAGTCAATTCTGCAATCCAATTTGGTTTATACAAACCTGTTTGAACGGTAAAATGTGCCACGTCGGGCATAAAAACCTCATTTGTATTGTATTGGCGATCTGTATAATAGGAGTAGCGGTCAATGGTAATATTTGCCCTGCGAATGTAACCGCCTTGCAAAGTCAAAAATAAGCCGTTTTGATGCCTATAATACGCAATTCCACGCAAAGAAGCCGTTTTTGACTGCGAACCAATAGCCAAAGGCAAATAATCGGCTACATAATTGGTCGTTGGACTCGAAATTCCTGCTACAGCAATCAAAGAAAATTTGCCTGAAAGTATATTTTTGTCATAAAAACGATATTTGACCGCCAAAGACAAATCTTGTAAGCCGTTCATGCCTTGCAAAGTGCCCGCGCTTGCTTTTGTCCAAACGTATGGAAGCGAAAAAATGACGTTCAAATTGTTTTTGATGCCATAATTTCCCATAATTCCCAATTCTTGTAGGCTAACATTTCCTAAATTTAGGTTTTCGCGCTTAAAATCACTTTCCCAATAATTTTTCCAAAAATCAGAACGGTAAGATGCTCCAAGACAAAACTGTTGTTTTGCCATCATCAAGCCGTCGGTCATGGTTTGGGCAAACAGTTTTGACGAAAAAAAGCAACAAAGAATCAAAAGTATTTTTGTGTAATATTTCATAAAATTTTGGTGATTGAGTGATTGCAAATGTATCGTTTTTAGGAACATTTCTTACACTATTAAAAGAATAATTTTTTACAATTTGTCTGATCTAAAATTATTTCAAATATTGATAATCTTTTATTTAGCAGTCTGAATAAATTAATTTTTTCAAAAAAATCTTTATAAATTTGTAAAATATTAAAAATAGAAAATGGACAAAAAAGTTATTCTCATTATTCTCGACGGTTGGGGAATTGCTCCCAATCATGACCAAAGTATTTCGGCAGTTGATGCGGCAGACACGCCTTTTTACGATTCTTTACTCAAAAATTATCCGCATAGCAAACTAGAAGCATCGGGTTTGGCGGTCGGTTTGCCCGAAGGTCAGATGGGAAATTCCGAAGTTGGACACATGAACATTGGAGCAGGCAGAGTGGTTTATCAAACCTTAGTCAAAGTAAATAATGCCATAAAAGATGGTTCTTTTGCCAAAAACGAGGCTTTGTTAAACGCTTTTGACTATGCCAAAAAGAACAATAAAAAAGTACATTTCATGGGTTTGCTTTCCGATGGCGGCGTTCATTCGCACATCGATCACCTAAAAGCACTTTGCGATACCGCCAAATCAAACGAAATTAAGGATTTATTCATTCACGTTTTTACAGACGGCAGAGATACCGATCCGCAAGGAGGTTTGGAATATGTCAAAGATTTGGAAAATCATTTGCAAAAATCAGCAGGAAAAATTGCTTCTGTTACAGGCAGATATTTTGCGATGGACAGGGACAAACGTTGGGAAAGAGTGAAATTGGCGTATGATGCAATGGTGCATGGCATAGGCGAAAACTTTGATTCTGCCGTAAAAGGCATCGAAAAATCATATCAAGCAAACGTTACAGACGAATTTATTAAACCAATCATTTGCACAGATTCTGCGGGAAATCCTTTGGCAAAAATTGCCGAAGGCGATGTGGTGCTTTGTTTCAATTTTAGGACAGACAGAGGCAGAGAAATTACGGTGGCTTTGACTCAACAAGATTTTGCGGAGCAATCCATGAAAAAATTGTCTTTGTATTATTTGACCATGACTCGCTATGATGCTACTTTTCAAGGCGTAAAAATTATGTTCGAAGACGACAACATGAACCTTACACTTGGCGAAGTGGTTGCAAAAGCAGGCAAAAAACAGATCAGAATTGCAGAAACAGAAAAATATCCTCATGTTACTTTTTTCTTTTCTGGCGGAGAAGAAAAAGTTTTTGAAGGCGAAAAACGTTTGATGTGTCCTTCGCCAAAAGTGGCAACCTACGATTTGCAACCCGAAATGAGTGCGGCTTGTTTGCGAGATACCATTATTCCCGAAGTTCAATCAAAAGAACCCGATTTTATTTGCTTAAATTTTGCAAATCCTGATATGGTGGGGCATACAGGCGTATTTTCGGCGGCGGTCAAGGCTTGCGAAACGGCTGATGCTTGTGCGGAAGCAGTCGTAAAAACGGCTTTGGAAAACGGTTATGCAAGCATTATTATTGCCGATCATGGCAATGCGGAAGTAATGAAAAACCTCGATGGTTCGCCAAATACGGCACATACGACCAATTTAGTACCTTGTATTTTGGTGGATAATGCTTTCAAACCAGAATTAAATAATGGCAAATTGGCAGACCTTGCGCCAACCATTTTGGAACTCATGGGAATTACAAAACCTGTGGAAATGACAGGACTTTCTTTGATTAGGAAATAATTTTTAACAATTTTTTCAAAATCCATAAGGTTTAGAAAAATCTATGGATTTTGAACTTTTCAAAGATAATTTTGCAAAAAGGTAATTTTAACAAAAAAAATAATCTGCTATTTTTATAAATAAATCATTGATTATCAATACTTTGTTTTTATTCATTTTTTATTTTTTTTAATAATATTTTGATTATCAATACTTTGCATTTCTAAAACCCATGATTTTTAAAATCAATTTATAAAAAAACAAAATCTTATATTTGCAATTATAAATATAAACATACGCTTGGCGTGTGAATTTAATGATAATCGAAATCTATAATAAGTCTTAAAAACTTACCATTATATGATGCTAGTTACCAAAAGAAACGGTAGAAAAGAAACAGTAAAACCCGAAAAAATTACTGCACGCATTGAAAAACTATGCTACGGGCTTAATTCGGACTTTGTAGAACCTTTTAAAGTTTGTCAAAGAGTTATTTCAGGAATATATGATGGTGTAACCACAGTAGAATTGGATAATTTGGCAGCAGAAACCGCAGCCTCCATGACTACCATTCATCCTGATTATGCTACTTTGGCAGCTAGAATTGCGGTGTCGAATTTGCACAAAGAAACCAACAAATCGTTTTCTCAGACGATCAAAAAACTATACAAATACATTGATCCTAAAACTGATGAAAATGCATCTTTGATTGCCAAAGAAGTGTATGAAGTTGTAAAAAAACACGCAAATTTGCTAGATTCTAGCATTATTTACGACAGAGATTATAATTATGATTATTTTGGTTTTAAAACTCTTGAAAAATCGTATTTATTAAAATTAGATGGCAAAATTGTTGAAAGACCGCAGCAAATGCTCATGCGGGTTGCCATCGGAATTCATCAACAAGACGTAGAGGCAGCCATCGAAACTTATAATTTACTTTCCGAAAAATGGTTTACCCACGCCACGCCAACGCTTTTTAATGCAGGAACGCCAAAACCACAACTAAGCAGTTGTTTTCTTTTGACTATGAAAGACGACAGCGTAGAAGGAATTTATGACACATTAAAACAATGCGCAAAAATTTCGCAATCGGCAGGCGGAATTGGTTTGGCAGTTCACAACATTCGTTCTACAGGTTCATATATTAAAGGTACAAACGGAACTTCGAATGGAATTGTGCCAATGTTAAGGGTTTTTAACGATACAGCACGCTATATTGATCAAGGTGGTGGAAAACGAAAAGGGGCATTTGCGGTTTATTTAGAACCTTGGCACGCAGATATTTTTGAGTTTTTGCAACTCAAAAAAAATCATGGAAAAGAAGAATTAAGAGCCAGAGATTTATTTTATGCCCTTTGGATTCCTGATTTGTTCATGAAAAGAGTTGAGGCTGATGATGTTTGGTCCTTGTTTTCTCCAAATGAAGCACCAGACTTATACGAAAGTTATGGCGAAAAATTCGAAGAACTTTACGAAAAATATGAACGCGAAGGCAAAGCGCGCAGAGTGATCAAAGCACAGGATTTGTGGTTTGAAATTTTGGGTGCGCAAATAGAAACAGGAAATCCGTATATTTTGTATAAAGATCACGCCAATAACAAATCGAACCAAAAAAACTTGGGAACGATCAAATCTAGTAATCTTTGTACAGAAATTATGGAATTTACTTCACCTGATGAGTGTGCGGTATGCAACCTCGCTTCAATCGCCTTGCCCCGATTCGTTATCGACGGCAAATTGGATCACGAAAAACTGTTCGAAGTTACTCAAATTGTAACCCGAAATTTGAACAAAATTATCGACATCAATTATTATCCTGTCGAGGAAGCAAAACGTTCAAATATGCGCCACAGACCGATCGGAATTGGCGTTCAAGGACTTGCAGACGCATTTATTATGATGCAAATGCCATTCGATTCGCCAGAGGCAAAAGGCATGAACAAAGACATTTTCGAAACCATTTATTTTGCTGCTTTAACCGAATCGATGGAGTTAGCAAAAAAATTAGGTACTTACGAAACTTATCAAGGCTCGCCAATTTCGCAAGGTATTTTTCAGTTTGATATGTGGGGCGTAAAACCGTCTTCAAACCGTTGGGATTGGGAAAAACTGCGTCAAGAAATTCTTAAACATGGCATCAGAAATTCGCTTTTGCTTGCGCCTATGCCCACTGCTTCGACTTCTCAAATTTTGGGAAATAACGAATGTTTTGAACCTTATACCTCAAATATTTATACCAGAAGGGTACTTTCAGGCGAATTTGTAGTTGTGAATAAACATTTGCTCAAAGATTTGATCAAATTGGGTATTTGGAACGAAAATATGAAAAATCAGTTGATTGTTGCCAATGGTTCTGTACAAAATATTGCTTCTATTCCGCAAAATATCAAGGATATTTATAAAACAGTTTGGGAAATTAGCCAAAAAACCATCATCGACATGGCGGCAGATCGCGGAGCATTTATTTGTCAAAGTCAAAGTTTGAACATTCATTTGCAAGACCCAAATTTTGCAAAATTGACTTCGATGCATTTTTACGCTTGGAAAAAAGGTTTAAAAACAGGAATGTATTATTTACGAACCAAATCTGCCGCTGATGCCATCAAATTTACGATTGACAAACAGGCAATGGCAGAACATCTGGACAAAGAAAATATAGCCAAAGTAACAAAAAGTCAAAATTCAGGTTTTTATGAAAAAAATAACCGTTACGACAGCCAAAACGAAATAGAGGCAGTTTCGGTAGAAGAATATCAGCAAAACCGCAACGATATGGCTTGTTCGCTAGACGATCCTGAAAATTGCGAGGCTTGTGGAAGTTAAAAAACAGACGTTGGCAATGGTCGAAGACCTTGCCAATCGTTAGAATTGTAATGATCTAAATCCTTAAATCCCTTGAAAAAATACCTTTTTTTATACCTATTATTTTTTTTAGTCAATGATCTTTTTGCGCAAAACGTGCAAGAAGAAAGTGATAATTATACTTATGAAGTTACAGTAGGAATTAATCTAAATACCATTGGTGGACTAATTGGCGGAGGAAATATTCGTTATGCAAAACAAATTTCGCCTACTCGTTATCATCATTTTTCCTTAGATATTTGCAATATTAAGCACGACAAAGAAGAAAAAACAATGTCGCGTTTGGGGTCGTCTTTTGTGCCGGGCAAAAGCAATTATTTGTTGATGATTCGACCTCAGTATGGCAGAGAATTTGTTTTGTTCAAAAAATCAGGCGATCAAGGTGTGCAAATTAATTGGTTAATTTCTGCGGGACCTACCATTGGCTTGCTTGCGCCTTATATGATTTGGTACGAATATCCGAATAAAAGTAGAGTACAAGAACAATATGATCCTGCAAAACATACTTCTTTCAATGCTATTTTTCAAACAGGCAGTCTTGGCGAAAGTTTTGCGCGTACCCAATTCAAAATTGGAGCATCTTTAAAAAGTTCTTTTTTGTTCGAAGTTGGAATGTTTAAAAACAATGTTTTTGCCGTAGAAGTGGGCGGAATGATAGATGCAATGAATGAAAAAATGATCCTGATGCCCTTAGCCGAAAACGATCAGATTTTAACAAGTGCCTTTGTTACGCTTTCTTGGGGAGGTCGCAAAACAAATTGATAAAAAAAGCTAAAATTTTAAGATTATAGCAATAAGTTTGCATAAAAGACTAATTTTGCAAAAAAATTAGCCAATAAAATGTTCAAAAAAATAGACAAATTGGTTTCCAAAGCTTTTTTTGGACCCTTTTTGCTTACTTATGCTATTGTTTCTTTTATTTTATTTATTGTTTCTATTGCCAAATATTTCGAGGATTTGGTCGGAAAAGATCTTGAAACAGAGGTATATATCAAACTTTGCTACTACCTTTACCTCATGCAAATGCCTATGGCAATGCCTTTGGCGGTTTTGCTCTCTTCTTTGATGTCTTTTGGAAATTTGGGCGAACATTACGAAATTACTGCCATCAAAAGTGCGGGCATTTCCCTGACTCGTTTGCTTATTCCTATGGGTTTTTATGCTGTAATAATTAGTTTTGGGGCATATATGTTCAATAATTTGGCTGTGCCAAAAATTAATCTCAAAACCTATAGTCTTTTGTATGATGTGCGTCAAAAAAAACCTTCGATGGAACTCAAAGAAGGCGGTTTTTATTACGGACTAGATAATTATAGCATCAGAATAGAGAAAAGAAACAAAATAAACGAAGAACTTTATGGAATGATGATCTACGATCACAGTGCAGGCAGAGGAAATACGGACTTGATTATGGCAGATACAGGAAAAATGTACACCATTCTTAACGACAGATATTTAGTGATGGAACTCGGCAAAGGCACTACTTTTACAGATTACAAAAGCTACAATAACAACTCAAAAAGAGAGTTTAAGCGCGAACAATTTGACAGTGCAAAATTTGTTTTTCCGCTAGGTTCTTTCGATTTGCAACGCACAGATGAAGAACTTTTTAAGTTTAATAAAGTCATGAAAAACGTGAGTGAATTGCGTTTTGATGCCGATTCCTTATACAAAGAATCTGGGGGAATTGCCTTGCAAAATTATGAGCAAACCAAATTGTATTTCGATTATCAGTATCCAAAATATTTTAATAAAGATAGCGTTGCACGAATTTTTAACGATAGTTTACCTGATAATTATCTGCTTTACAATCCCCAAATAAATGAATTTGAAAAAGATCAACTTTTAGAACGCGCTTTGGGAAAAGCCAGAAATTTAGTCAATTTGGTGTCCAGCAACCGAGAACGTTTGCAAGCCTCCGCTTTGATGGCAAAAGAAAGCGAAATAGAACTTCTGCGAAAATTTACTTTTTCTGTGGCTTGTTTTATGATGTTTTTGATTGGTGCGCCTTTGGGTTCGATCATCAAAAAAGGCGGTTTGGGTGTGCCTGTCTTGGTATCTATTGCCTTTTTCCTTCTTTTTTATGTTTTGACTATTACAGGCGAAAAATACGCAAAAACGGGTGTTCTTTCGGTTTATTTGGGTTGTTGGGGTTCAAATGTCATCTTGTTTAGCTTTGGAATGGTATTTTTAAGGCAAGCACGCAACGATTCCAGACTTTTTGATACAGACGTGTATTATATGTTTTTTGAAAAAATGCGTAAAAAATACGATCATCGTTTGCCAAAAAAATTTCGTTTGAAAAATAAGGAAAAACAACATTCTGAATAGGTAAAAATTAAAGAATAGCCTGTAAAACGGCTTTTCTCCTTATTTATTTGGTAGTGTTACAAAATAGAAATTCTTATAAGGCGAATATTTTTTATTTACTTTTATACATAAATTTAACAAGATATTTTACCTTTGTGTAGTTTGATAGATGCACAAAAATATAAGTTTCCAATATTTCTATGATTCAATTTTATTTTCCAAAATCGGTTTCGCCTGCGCGCCTCGACAAACTTTTGGCTTCGGGTTGGTTTAGAGATTCTACAATGCTTTATCGAGCAAAAATGATTTTTATCGAAAGTGATTTATTTTCGATTGTCAATATTCGTTTAAAACTTGCAGAACATACTTTTAAGAAAAATCATAGGAAATTATTGTCCAAAAATGCAAAACGTTTTAGGGTAGAAATTGGAAAATTAGAATGGATTACTGCGGAAAAAAATAAATTGTATTACGAACATAAAGCCAAATTCAAGGGTTTTATCCACAGAAACTTGCAACAATATTTGATGGCGGACAGCGGTATAAATTTGTTTGATACTTACGAAGTTTGCGTTTATGACCAAGATCGGCTAGTGGCTTTAAGTTTTTTTGATTTTGGTAAAAATAGTGTGGCTAGTTTATTGGGTTTGTATAGTGCTGATTATGAACAATTTAGCTTAGGAACTTATACCATGTTGCTAGAAATTCAGTTTGCGATCCATTCCGAAAAGAAATATTATTATCCTGGTTATGTCTTGGATCGTGCTTCCGATTTTGACTATAAACTCAAACTGGGCGATTTTTATTTTTACGATTGGAAAAGAACTTGGAAAAAAATAAAACTTTTCAAAGCCGAAGAAATGTTGGTTTTTGAATACAAAGAATGTCTAAAAAAAATAACACAACTACTTGATTGTAAGCAAATTAAATATTCACAACAAACTTATACTATGTTTGGTAGCGGTTATTTAACAAAAAAACCTCCTTTGTTAAAAGGGGTGGTTCATTTGCTTTTATTTGATATTTCTGACGAAGAAACTTATTTTTTTGTGCTAGAATATTTTGACGAAAGTAAGGAATATGTTCTGGCTTTGGCAACTTTGCACAGCAAATACGAAAGTTTTTTGAGCATGGAAATTTCTAGCGAATATTTGGAAGAGGAAGAACCAAACACTGTTTTTGATTTGTGGCGTTACAAAAAAATCATTCTTAGCAGCGAATCTGTGGCGGAAATGGTGGAAAAAATTACTGAAATTCATGAATATTTGAGCAAAAACGGTTATAAAAAAACGGTGACGAAAAGTTTTTAGAGCATTGAAATCAATGCCAAACCTTTCTATTTTTCTAGTCAAAATCAATTTTTTCTAGAAATTCACAAAAAAACACTAACTTTGCGCTTCCTTTATGCCATGAAACTATGGAAATCATCGAAAAGTTACTAAAAGATCATCAAATCAGGCGAACAGAGATTCGAATTGCGATTTTAAAACTTTTTTTAGAAAAAAAATATGCACTTTCTCAACCAGAAATTGAGGAAATTATCGACAAAAAATTTGATCGAGTTACGATTTACAGAACCCTAAATTCTTTTGAAAATCAGGGTTTGGTTCATAAAGTTTTGGATACTAGTGGTGTTTCCAAATATGCACTTTGCCATGCCGATTGCGGTTCGCACAAACATTCCGACAAACACATTCATTTTAGTTGTCAGGTTTGCAAAAATACCTATTGTTTGGAAAATATACCCATTCCAAACATAGAACTTCCAGAGGATTATGAATTTAAATCGATGAGTTTTTTGGCAGAAGGAATTTGTAAACATTGCAAAACTAAAAATTTATGATCAATCGTGTTGCTTCTTGGTTTTTTCAGCAACGTTTTTCGCAAATTGAAAAATTTATGAAAGAGCCTGCACAAGCCCAAAAAGCCGTTTTTGACTATTTGTTGCAAGCCGCAAAAAATACAGAATTTGGAAAAAAATATGGCTTTGCGGACATCAAAACTCCCGCACAATTTGCCGAACAAGTGCCAATTTCTACTTACGAACAACTTTATCCGTACATTGAACGCTGTCTGAAAGGAGAGCAAAATGTGCTTTGGTATACCAAAATTGACTGTTTTTCTAAATCTTCTGGCACAACCAATGCCCGAAGCAAATACATTCCTGTTTCCACCGAATCCTTGCAAGATTGCAACTACAAAGCAGGCAAAGATATGCTGGCAATGTACGCCAACAATTACCCAAATACCCAAATTTTTACAGGAAAAGCCCTTTCTATTGGTGGAAGTCAAAGCCAAAATCCTTGGAATGAGCAAACTTATGTCGGTGATGTTTCGGCTTTGTTGATGCAAAATTTGCCTTTTTGGGCAGAATATTTGCGAAGTCCGACCTTAGAAATTGCGCTGATGGACAAATGGGAACAAAAAATCGAGGCGATTGCCAAACATTCTTCAAAAGAAAACATCACTACTTTGGCAGGAGTGCCAACTTGGACAATTTCGATCATCGAAAAAGTGTTAGAAATTACAGGAAAAAATAATATTTTAGACGTTTGGCAAAATTTGGAATGTTTTTATCACGGAGCAGTTTCTTTTGTGCCTTATCGAGAATTGTTTAAAAAGTTGATTCCTTCCCAAAAAATGAATTATTTGGAAACTTATAATGCTTCTGAAGGCTTTTTTGCCTTGCAAGATCAAGCAAATTCTGATGATTTGTTACTTTTGTTGGATCACGGAGTTTATTACGAATTTGTGCCTGCCGAACATTCTGAAAGCGAAAATCCGAAGGCAATTACTTTAAACGAAGTTGAATTAGGAAAAAATTATGCCCTCATTATTTCTACAAATGCAGGTTTGTGGCGTTATAAAATTGGCGATACGGTCAAATTTACCTCGATTTCGCCTTATAGAATCAAAATTTCGGGGCGAACCAAACATTTTATCAATGCTTTTGGCGAAGAAGTGATCGTAGAAAATGCAGATTACGCCATCGGGCAGGCTTGCTTAAAAACCAACGCCATCATTACTGATTTTACGGCGGCTCCTGTCTATATTTCTGAAAACCAAAAAGGCGGACACGAATGGCTCATCGAATTTGAACAGCAACCCTCTGATTTTGAGGTGTTTAAAAATATTTTAGATGAATCTTTGCGCCAAATTAATTCCGATTATGATGCGAAGCGTTATATGGATATTGCCTTGATTGCCCCAAAAATACATATTTTGCCCAAAGGAACTTTTTATGGTTGGTTAAAAAAGAAAAACAAATTGGGCGGTCAGCACAAAGTTCCGCGTTTGTCAAATCACCGCGAATATGTGGAAGATATTTTGCAAATGTTAAATTAAATCATTGAAAATCAATAAGTTAAATCTTAATTAATTTAGATATAGCTTTTGGAAAAGCTAAAAATTTTCCAAAAGTTATATGATTATTTTGCCAATTCTTTAAAAAAATCCATGTGCAGTCGAATGGTTTTTTGCCAATATTTATTGTCGTGTTTGCCTTCTGAACTGCTATAATTGACAGGAATTTTGAGTCCTTCGCAAACTTTATAAAATTCTTGGTTTGAAGGAAAGAAAAAATCTTCTGTTCCGCAATCAAAAATAAAGGGTTTGGTTTTTCCGATCATATTTTTAACCAAAGAAATTGCCGAAAAATCCAAATATCTTAATTCGTTTCTCGCGCTTTTTTCGCCTAATAATTTAGGAATCCCAAATCGATGCGCACAAACTCGCATATCCAAAACTCCGCTGGTACTTCCTGCACTCAAAAAAAGGTCTAAATTCTTAAAAAAGATAGTCAAAGCTCCATGTCCGCCCATACTCAAACCTGTAATGAATATTTTTGACACATTTATGGAATAATTGGCTAAAATTTTAGGGTATAATTCTTTGATAAAGAAACTCTCAAATTGGCTGTTTTTTACTTCGGGACTGTTCAAATACCAACTATCATTTAGCCCGTCAGGACAAACAATCACAAATTGATAATCATTGGCATATTGTTGTAAACCTGCAATTTTGTTCCATTGTTTGTAGTTTGCATCCCAACCGTGCAACATAAAAACCAAAGGATATGATTTGGCAGAATTGTAGTTTTCAGGGGTAAAAACCCAAGAAGTGTCGGGTTTTGATAAAAAATTGGAATTTAAAATTAATGTATTTTGCGCTTTCAAAGTCCAAAAACTTGCCATTAAAATCCCAAAACTAAGCACGCATTTTTTTAATAAATTTTTCATTGACTATATTTTTAAAACCTATAAGATTTTGGAAATCTTATAGGTTGGTATAAAACTAAATAGCGTATCGCACCACGTCTTCTACCTGAATTTTATCTCCACACATAATCACGAGGCGTTCTGTAACATTTCGTAATTGGCGAATATTGCCTGTCCAATCCAATTCTTGTAATTGAGTCATGGCTTCAGGAGTAATTTTCTTTTTGTTAGAGCCATATTCGTCTGCAATTTGCTCCAAAAAATGATTGACCAACAAAGGAATATCCGATCTGCGCTCATTGAGAGAAGGCACATGGATCAAAATCACGCCCAAACGGTGGTACAAATCCTCTCTAAAACGGTTTTCTTTGATCTCCAATCTTAAATCTTTGTTCGTTGCTGCCACCACCCGAACATCAACCTTAAATTCCTTGTCTCCGCCCACTCGCGCAATTTTATGCTCTTGTAAAGCTCGCAATACTTTTGCTTGCGCCGACAAACTCATATCTCCAATTTCGTCCAAAAAAAGCGTTCCCCCGTTTGCCAACTCAAATTTTCCAATTCGCTGTTTGACTGCCGAAGTAAAAGCACCTTTTTCGTGTCCAAAAAGTTCACTTTCTATCAATTCAGACGGAATCGCAGCACAATTTACTTCTACCAAAGGCGATTTATCTCTTTTGCTTTTGAAATGTAACCATCTGGCAACCAACTCTTTACCCGAACCGTTTGCACCTGTGATCATCACTCTGGCTTCGGTTGGCGCAACCTTTTCGATGGTGTCCTTCACCTGTTGAATTTGTGGAGATTCGCCAATAATATCGAAGGTTTTTGCTACTTTTTTCTTCAATACTTTGGTTTCTTCTACCAAATTGGACTTGTCAAGGGCATTTCGCATACTTACGAGCAATCGGTTCAGATCAGGTGGTTTTTCGATAAAGTCAAAAGCTCCTTTTTTGGTGGCTTCTACGGCTGTTTCGATGTTTCCATGCGCCGAAATCATAATAAATTGCGTTTCTTTGCCCAAAGCCATTGCTTTTTCTAGCACTTCCAAGCCGTCCATTTTGGGCATTTTAATGTCGCAAAGTACAATATGATAATCGTTTTTTTGGATCATTGCCAAACCTTCTTCTCCGTCTTTTGCCTCATCTACTTGATATTTTTCGTATTCTAAAATATCTCGAAGCGTATAACGAATACTTTTTTCGTCATCGACAATCAAAATTTTTGGCTGATTAACTATAATTTTAGACATATATCTGTTTGAGATTCTTTTTTGTGCATTTAGCCAAATTTGAAATTATTTTTCGCAAAATACAAAATTTTTTGTTGAAAATTCATATTTTTTTTCAAAAAAATGCTGCTGCCAAATTTTATTGATAACCTTTTGCCTGCAAATTGAATAATTCGGCATATTTTCCGTTCAAAGCAAGCAATTCTTCATGCGAACCAATTTCTCTAATTTCGCCTTTTTCCAAAAACAAAATTCTGTCCGCCATTCTGACTGTAGAAAATCTGTGAGAAATCAAAATTGCACTTTTGCCTTGAACCAATTTGGAAAAACGCAAAAAAACTTCATGTTCGGCGCGTGCATCTAAGGCTGCGGTGGGTTCGTCTAAAATAAGTAGTTGAGAATCACGCATATACGATCTGGCAATGGCTATTTTTTGCCACTCTCCTCCCGACAAATTTACCGAATCCGCAAATTTACTTCCCAATAATTGATCGTATTTTTTTGGCAAACGATTTACCAATTCGTCTGCCAAACTTTTTTCTGCGGCACTTTCTATTTTTGGCATATTTTGGCTTTCTTTGATGTCACCTATGGCAATGTTTTCAGCGGCTGTGAAGTCAAAACGCACAAAATCCTGAAAAATAATGCCTATCGAATCTCGCAAATCTGCCAAATCGTATAATTTTAAATCTATGCCATCCAACAAAATTCGTCCTTCTGTGGGTTCATAAAGTCTTGCCAACAATTTGACTAAGGTAGTTTTTCCTGCGCCATTTTCGCCAACCAATGCCAATTTTTCGCCTGCTTTGAGTTCAAAAGACAAATGTCTGACCGAAAATTTATCTGATTTTGGGTAAGAAAAACCTACATTTTCGAAAGTAAAACCT
>RDXG01000335.1 GCA_004292785.1 Bacteroidota bacterium | reverse complement strand
TGGGGCAAACGCAGGCAAAACCAATACTACAGGTGGTTGGAATACTTTTATAGGAGCAAGTGCAGCAGAAAACAATACTACAGGAGCTAATAATGTTTTTGTTGGAATGTGGGCGGGGCGAAATAACAGTACAGGAAACGACAATACCTATGTCGGATCAAATGCAGGACATCTTTCTACAGGCACAGGCAATATTTTTTTAGGAAATAATGCAGGTTACAACGAAACAGGCTCAAACAAACTCTATATTGCCAATTCTAATACCGCTACTCCGCTAATTTTTGGAGATTTTGGAAATAAATTAGTACGAATAAACGGTACAAATCTCGAATTGATCACAGCTTTTGTGGCTGGAAACCCTGATGGAGTTTTTCAACAAGGCGAAGCCAATATTTTTTTTAGCAATGGGACAAACGATGCCCGTTTGTGGTTAGATGGCAATGGGCAAGTATATTTGTCAAGTATAGGAGGCACAGGAGCAATAGGAAACGGAGGCACTCAAATTTCCGACCGCCGCCTTAAAGAAAACATCAGCGGCTTAAAATCTGTTCTGCCAAAAATCATGCAATTAAATGGTTATCGTTATAACCTCATTGGACAAAAAGAAACCGAAATAGGCGTAATTGCCCAAGAAATCGAAGCCCAATTTCCCGAAATTACAGGAAAAGTCGAAAAAAATGGCAAAGAATACGTTGGTGTGAAATACGACCGTTTGACCGCAGTTCTGATCGAAGCCATAAAAGAACAACAAGCCCAAATCGAAGCCTTAAAACTCGAAAAAGCAGGACTAAAATCCGAATTAGACAGCCAAAACGCAAAAATTGGCAATTTAGAAAAACAAATGTCCCAAATTTTAGAACTTTTGGGCAAACCCAAAAATGAAACCGAAAACGGCAAAAAATAAGGATTTTTTTAAGTTCCAAATTTCAAAAAATTTGGAACTTTTTTTCGTACATTTGCAAACAAAAAACCCAATTACGATATGAAATTTAGCGATTTTAAAAATAATACAGAACTTTTAACTTATTTTAAGTTGAAAGTCGAAAATGGTAAATTTATTGATTTTGACAAAATTATACCCGTTCCAATTTCACATTCTTTAGTGGAAGATTTTAATTTTGTTCTTGCCAATCGAGGAAATACAGATATGGAATTTTATGCTTGCGAATTTTTGATCTCGCCGCTTTTGAAAGAACTATGGAAACGCAACCCTAAAATAAAAGTGTTTAGCCACCCCCAAATCAAATACGAAGACCTTGTTTTAATTCCTGATTATGTGGTTACACCAAAAGACAAAACAGGGGCAAATACTTTCCAAAAACCACTTTTAATCACCGTAGAAGCCAAAAATGACGATTTTGCTTTGGGCTGGTCAGACGTTTACAGGCAGTTAATTGTGGCAAGACATCTCAACGAAAATGATGAAATTCCAATTTACGCACTCGTGAGCATCGGAGATACTTGGCAATTTGGAAAACTAGACGGCAACATCATCTACAAACACCCCATAGGATTGGGTTTAGACAATTCTAGCCGATTATTTGGCGTTTTAGATTTTATTTTTGCAGATTGCGTCAAAACCGCAGAAAAATTTAATCTTTTTTAGAAAAATAAGGATTTTTTTTAAGTTCCAAATTATAAAAATTTGGAACTTTTTTTTGTACATTTGCAAACAAAAAACCCAATTATGATATGAAATTTAGCGATTTTGATAGTACAGAAGAAATGTTGGCGCATTATAAGCTAAAAGTCCAAAATAGTAAATTTATTGAATTTGATCAAATTCAATCACTCACTGTTTCTCCTTTAGTATTGGCGGATTTTGATTTTATACTTGCCAATCGAGGCAAAATGGATATGGAAGCCTACGCTTGTGAGTTTTTGATTTCGCCACTTTTGAAAGAGGCTTGGAAATTGAACCCAAAATTAAAATTATTTAGTCATATTCAAATCAAATACGAAGATATGGTTTTAATCCCCGATTATGTGATTACTCCCAAAGACAAAATAGGCTTAAATTTGTTTAAAACTCCACTTTTGATTACCGTAGAAGCCAAAAATGACGATTATGAATTAGGTTGGTCAGATGCCTACAAACAATTAGTTGTGGCTCATGCTTTGAATAAAAATGACAAAATTCCTATTTATGCCATTGTAAGCATCGGAAAAGGCTGGGAATTTGGCAAATTAGACAAAAAAATCATCTACAAACACCCCATTAGTTTGGGTTTAGACAATCCAAACCGATTGTTAGGCGTTTTAGATTTTATTTTTGCAGATTGTGTCAAAACCGCAGAAAAATTCGATTTATTTTAGAATTTTTTATGTTTAAAATGCTTCTATCCTGCTGCAAAGGCTTAAAAAAAGCCTTTTGCAATTTTTCCAAAAATACAAAGCACACAAAATAGTTCAAATTTTTTATAATTTTTTTATCATTTATAGGTTTTAGTTTTTGACAAGACAAACATATTTGTTAAAAAAATATAATTTATAACCAAAAACTTTACATTTACAAAGTTTAATCAAATTTAATTTTAACATTCTGAAAAAAAAATACACATGAAACGATTAGTGTTTAGTCTTTTTTTTATTGCTTGGGTAAATGTAAGTTTTGCTCAAGAAGCCATTTTGCTCGCCTTTTCTAAAAGTTATGAACGAGAACAATATCAAGATTATAAAACTGCAATCAAACATTTGACTGACGTTTATCAAGAAAAATCTTACCAAATGAATGTCCGACTTGGTTGGTTGTCTTACTTAAACAAAGATTTTGTAGTTTCTACCAACTACTATCGCAAAGCAATGGAAATTTCTAAAAACAGCATTGAAGCACGCATGGGTTATGTTTTGCCCGCTTCTTTGTTGGGAAATTGGAATGAAGTTGCTGATCGCTACCGTGAAATAGTTAAAATTGATCCTCGAAATACTACAGCAAATTACAGACTTGGACTTATCCATTACAACCGCAAAGAATACAGTTCTGCTTATGAATATTTGAACAAAGTTTTGGACATTTATCCAAACGATTACAGTTCTTTGAGTTTGCAAGCATGGACTTGCGTGAGTTTGGGTAAAGTAGAACAGGCTCGAAACTTTTTTACACAAGTATTGATCCTAAGCCCAAATGATATTGCTGCTTTAAAAGGTTTGAGCCAATTAAAATAAATTTTTAGGCAAAGCTAATTTTGATTTAGCGTTTGCCTATCTTTGGTTTTTTATCAAATCCGCCACAATTTTTGCCGAGTACAAACAAAGCGGAATCCCCCCACCAGGATGCACACTGCCCCCACAAAAATACAAATTTTTAACATCTGCTGAAAAATTGGCGTGCCTCAAAAATGCTGCATAACGGTTATTGCTACTGTTTCCGTACAAAGCCCCTTGTGAAGAAAAAGTACGCGATTCTATGCTTCGAGGGTCTAAAATAGACTCGGTTTCGATCAAATATTTAATATTTTCTTGCAAATTTCTACTTAATTTAGCCAAAATATGTTCACGAGCATCGGTTATGATTTTGTCCCAATCTTGTCCGCTATTGTTGGGAACATTGATCATGACAAACCAATTTTCGCAATTTTCTGGGGCATCTTCCGCACAAACTTTCGAACTAATGCACACATAAACCGTAGGGTCAGAACTCACTTTTCGTTGTTCAAACAAATGTTGAAATTCGGTTTGGTAATCTTTGCTAAAAAAAATGTTGTGAACGTCCAAATTTTCGAAGGACTTTTTAATTCCCCAATAAAAAATTAAAGCCGAAGTAGATTTGGGTTGAGTCAATATTTTTTGCGGTTTTTTTTGCAAAGGCATTAATTTTTGGTAGGTATTTACAATGTCCATATTGCTAACAACCAGATCATAAAAAAATTTGTTTTCGCCAATCAAAACGCCTTTTGCCTGCTTTTTTTCGATCAAAATTTGATCAACTTGACTGTTTAAAACAAAATTTACTCCCAAATCTGTTGCCAATTTTGTCAAAGCCTGCGGAATGGCAACCATGCCTTTTTTTGGATAAAAAGCCCCAATATTAAATTCCAAATGCGGAATAATGCTCAAAGTAGCAGGCGTTTGGTGAGGATCAGAACCGTTATAAGTGGCATAACGATCAAAAAGCTGCACCAATTTTGGGTTAGAAAAAGTAGAAGCATTAGCCTGATGCATGGTTCTGAAAACATCTAATTTTCGGAAATTCCAATAACCTTTCAAGGCTTTTTTGTTCAAATAAGTTTCGGCTTTGTGCAAAGATCGTTTCAAAAAAAGATCGGCAGTGATTTCGTATTTTTCTGCACTTTTTTTGAGATAATCTAGTATCTTTTCGCTTTTCTCGCCTAATTTTTCTTCAATTTCTTGGGCAAATTTGTTTTTGTCTTTATGCGCAATCAAAACACTTTGATCTTCATAAAAATACTTTGTAATTGGATCAAGTTGTTGATAATCAAAGTATTCTGAAATATTTTTGTTTGCCAAAGCAAATAATTCTTCGATCAATTCGGGCATAGTAAACAAGGACGGTCCTGCATCAAAACGATAATTTTTGTCTTGAATGACCGCCAATTTTCCGCCTGTGTAAGCACTATTTTCATAGACAGTAACCTGATAACCAATTATTTGCAAACGAATCGCACAAGCAATTCCTGCAATTCCTGCACCAATAACAACCGCTTTCATAATCATTAAAATTTGTTTTTTTTAATCATCAGCCATTTCTACTTCATAAGCAGGTTTATCTGCCTCAATAATGCCAATATTGGCAACTTTTTGAGCAATTTCAGACCGCTTGGAAAGCATCAAAGTTTCAGCTTTGAGGGTGGTATAATCGGTGCGCAACTCCTCGACTTCGCTTTTTACTTTGTTAATTTTTCGCGTGGTTTTGTCGCTATAATGGCTGTTTGAAATGTAAAAAATGCCCAAAATTGCCAAATAAAAAATGTAAGGCAACATTCGGCTTGTCCAATCGTCTCCGAGCCATTGTTTGACTTGCTGACCCGCTTTTTCTGCTTCTTTCATGAGTTAATTTTTTTTAATCAAGGAATTTTTTTGTAAATGTAAAAAAAAATTCTTAATCCAAATTGTTTAAAAAAATTATTTGGTGCTTTTTTGTATTTTGTAAAAAATATTAGTCAAAATTATCATCTTTTATTCTTAACTTTATGAACAAACAAGAATTTATCGTTTACGGAACAAATGCCATAATATTGCTTGCCGTTGTCGCTTTGATTATGCACATTGCGGGAAATCAGGCTTGGGCTGTCGGTTTTACGATTGGCTTTTTTATGTTGGCAATTCTTAATGGCGTGCTTTGTATTTCTTTACAAAAATTTGCGCAAAATCGCAAAAAAAACGGAAATAAAAACGCTTATATTGCAGGGATTCATAAATCTTTGTTGTTTGGTTTGGTTCAATTAGTTGTTGGGTCTTCAGTTTGTGGCGGCGCAATTTCGGGCGTAGTGGCGGCTGTAAAATATTATTTTTTTGGGTAAACAATTTTAAAATAAGTAAACAGAAAAAATAAATGTAACACAGACTTCAGTCTGTGAATACTGTAACCTACTTAAAATCAATATTTTAACAGAAAAAATCCGTTTTATAAAATATACTTTTATTTTGAGTTCTTACTTATGATGTTATTACAAAATGTTTTTTCAGAATTTTTAGGCGGTTTCCTAATCATATCTTTTTATTTGGGAATTATACTTTTCCCTATTTTAGTGATTTTGGGCATCATTTCTTTATTTGTCAAAAATCCAGAATTTTCCAAAATCATTCGTTACGGTTTTTTGGGTTGGTTGGTGATGGTGCTTGTTGGTTTGTCTGTTTGCGGATTAGTGAGTTTATAAATCACAAAAAAAATCCTAACTTTTGGTTAGGATTTTTTTATTGTAATTCAATCATCTGATCTTGTTTGTTTCTAAAATGAAACTCGGTTAAGGCAAGTGAAGTATCTTTTTCGATCTTGATCCATTTGAAATATTTTAAAAACCATTTCATTTGAATTGACGGAAAACCAACGGTAAAAAACGCTGCGATATACGGGTGTAAAACTAAAGTAACCCCCGGATTATTTTGTTTTCCACAAATGTAAGCCACTTTTTCCTCTATTTGATCCCCGATTGAGATGGAAGCACCAATTTTGCCTGTTCCATTACAAGTCGGACATTTTTCGAAAGTAGCCAATGTCATTTCTGGGCGGACTCGCTGTCTGGTGATTTGCATCAAACCAAATTTGGTCAATGGCAAAACAGTAAATTTAGACCGATCATCACGCATTTCTTTGCGCATTTGCTCATAAAGAAGACGTTTGTGTTCAGGATTTTTCATGTCAATAAAATCAATGACAATGATTCCTCCCATATCCCTTAGCCTCAACTGTCTAGCAATTTCTGCGGCGGCAGTGGTATTGACGTGAAAAGCAGTCATTTCTTGATCTCTTTCGTCATTTGACTTGTTTCCGCTATTGACATCAATCACATGAAGAGCTTCGGTATGTTCGATCACCAAATACCCTCCTGTTGGCAAACTTACAGTTTGTCCAAATAACATTTTAAGCTGTTTCTCGATGCCAAAACTTTCAAAAATCTTTGCTTTTCCTGTGTAAAGCTTTAAAATACCTTCTTTATTAGGAGCAATTTCTTTAATGTACGCTTTTAAGTCTTCATAAACTTCTTCGCTATCTACTGATATATTGTCGAAAGTTTCGTTCAACATATCTCTAAGCATTGAGTTTGCTCGGTTCATTTCACCGATTACTTTTTCGCGTGCTTGTGCCGTTTTAATAACTTCTGATCCCTCGTGCCATTTGTTTAAAAGATCATTCAAATCTTTGTCGAGTTCGGCTACTTCTTTTCCTTCGGCAACAGTTCGGATAATAATCCCAAAACCTTCTGGGCGAATGGAAGAAAGTAATCTTTGTAATCTTTTTCTTTCGGCATTGTCCATAATTTTTTTGGACACATTTACCGTATTCGAAAAAGGCACCAACACAATATATCGTCCTGCAATAGAAATTTCGCAGGCAAGTCTAGGACCTTTGGAAGAGATTGGTTCTTTGGCAACCTGCACCAAAATTTGCTGGTTTGCCTTTAATAGGTCGTTGATTTTGCCCAATTTACTAATCGGAGTTTCCATTTTGAAATCCGTAAGGCGAGAATCAACCGCTTTTTGATTTTGAAGGAGTTTGGTAAATTTCATTAAAGACTTAAAATTCTGACCCAAATCCAAATAATGCAAAAAAGCGTCTTTTTCGTAACCAATATCGATAAAAGCCGCGTTCAAACCAGGTACAACCCGACGAACTGTGCCTAAAAAAATATCACCAACCACAAAATTATTGCTGTGATTTTGGTGATGAAACTCGACTAAATTTTTATCTTTTAAAAGTGCAATTCGACCCCCATGTTGAGTTACATTGATAACTAATTCTTTGCTGCTCAATGTCTTAACATTTTATAAGATGAAAAATAGTTGCTCGTATCCAAAGGATAAAACAAACGATCAAAGTTATGTTTTTAGTAAAAAATATTTTTGCAAATGCTGTATTGACCGCTGTGTCCGCAACTGATAGTAAGGGTAGTAATTGACTAATAAGCAACAAAAAACCTTGCAATGGCTTTCTGTTGCTCATAAATCAGACTATTTTTTCTTATGTCTGTTTTTTCTTAGTCTTTTCTTTCTTTTGTGAGTTGCGATTTTATGTCTTTTTCTTTTTTTTCCGCAAGGCATAATGGTAAATGTTTAAAAATGAATAAAAAATAAAAAAATTTAGATCAACGATCTATTAAAAAAGCGAAAGAATTACTTTAATTCCTCCAAATATTTTTGAACTGCCAAAAGCATATTCGGGTCTTTTTCGTTGGCTTTTACCAATTCAAAACCTTTTTTAGCTTCTTCTTTTTTGCCTAATTCCAATAAACTAACGGCTCTGTAAAATTGTGCCTGCCAATCTGTGGGATTAATTGTCAATAAATTGTCAAAATGTTCGCTTGCTTTGTCGTATTTTCCAATTTTCATGGAAAGTAAACCCAAATGTAACAAAGCAAAAGTATTTTTTGGCTCTTTTTGCAAAACATCTTTGATCGTCTGAATTCCCTTCATTGGATTTTCGGAACTCATGTACGTCATGCCAAGTTTTACCTGAATTTCGTACTGCAAAGGATTTTTTGCTAAAATTTCTTCAAAATAATTTTGTGTTTTTTTGGCAAAATCCATGCGTTTTCCGTCTTCCATCGCAAATCCATAAGCCTCATAATAAGCATTTCCTGCACGCAAATTGTTTTCGGCACTAGCAAATTTTTGGGCAAAAACTTCGGTATAATGTGCCACACTATCATATCGATTCAAAACTTTGAACAAATTTGACAAAGAATCAAGCCAAACGCCTTGCTCTTTACTTGTAGAACTTGCCAAAAAAGACTTTTTCCATTGCGCCAATTTAGCGGATTGTTTGGAGTCTGCCTTAGTTTCGTGCATATCTTCTACTGAATGATCGTCTGCTGCCGAAGGACTAGCTTTTTTCTGTTCTTTTACCTCACTTTTTTTGGTATTGACTACTGATTTGGGCAAATAAAACAACGTTACAACCAATGCAATGGCAATGCCAACCAGAATATATTGAGATTTAAGCACAATAAACCATGTTTAGAACTTTAATTTTCAATTATTTGCCGTTTTTACTTTCCAAATCTGCTACAACTTTAACTTTGTCGCTGCTTTTGATTTTGTCAATAAACGTTTTTGACGGTTTGAAACTAGGGACATAATGTTCTTTGATAAGAACACGTTCTCCTTTGGAAATATCTCGTCCTACTTTTTCAGCTCTTTTTTTGTTAATAAAGCTACCAAATCCACGCACATAGACGTTTTGACCCTCCGCCATGTTGTTTTTGACAACTGTAAAAAATGATTCTACGACTGTCTGCACGTCGCTTTTATCAATGCCTGTTTTTTCTGCAATTTCGGCAATAATACCTGCTTTTGTCACGTTTTTTGTTTCGTTTAGTTGGTGAATAATTTTATAATGATCTAATAATCAATTCTTTTGGATTGCAAAGTTAAAAGTCTTGATCAAGATTTGCAAGTATAAAGTCAATATTAATTTTATTTTTTTGAAAAACCACTAAAAAAATGCTTAGGAACGTTATTTTTTAATAAAAAAAATTTTAACCACTCTCAAAATTTGAAAAATAGAATACAATTTTGACAAAAATTATATTTTTTTAATAAAAAAAACAAAAAAACAGATAGAAACAAGAGTATATTATTATTTTTGCAAGAAAAAAATACAATGACTACAAAAAAGAAACAAACAGGCTTACTTTATTCGATGCAAAGCCTTTTGATGTTTTTGATGGCAATTTGTTT
>RDXG01000186.1 GCA_004292785.1 Bacteroidota bacterium | reverse complement strand
AAGAATGTTTGTTGCCTGATTTTCTTTGACAACCGTTTCCAACTTCCCATAAATTGTCCACGTCATGCGAGAGGTTTCGCCATTGCCTTCCAAGTAAATCAAGTTACCAATAAAAAAGTTCTGAGAGTACGGATAAAGCCTAACTCTCAGAACAACACAAACTCCTTTAAACCTATACTACACACAACAGGGGATATTATCATAAATAAGCTATAATTAAGGTTATTTTTCTAAACAATCAAGTTGTTGCACCTTAACTACAATATTATTTTTATAACAAACCTGCAGTTTCATGAATTCTTCTATTTTGAAAAGTTTTTCATAGTTTTTAGTACCAATATCTTTTTCATAAATAGTGAACACTTGATTATTTACAGAAAAGGTTAATTTAGTTGAGCTATTTTTTTTAAAGGGTTCTTTTATAGAATTGTAACGGTTAGTAACCTTACCCACAATACTATCATAATCATGATAGTATTGATTACTTTTTTTTCGTTCCTTATATTCATTATAAAGGCTTGTCATAGATGCAATTAAAAGAAAAAATAACAAGCCAATAAAAGGTAAGGAAGTTTCTAAGTTAACTTTGAAAAGGTTGCTTGAATTGTAAAAATAATCAAACAGAAGTAAAGTAGATATAATAATCAAAACAATAAAGAATAAGTAATATAACCCAAAGTTGTTATATTCTATATCCCTCATCAAGTCAAAAGAAATACAGGGCATCATTTATTTTCAGGGTTATATTCTTTTACAATTTTTTGTATTGTAGCCATTTTCACTTCATAACTACCCGATGTCGTCAATTCTCCTAATAAATAATTTACGAAATCATTAGGTATATTAGCAAAACCGCCTGGGTAAAACTTATCTGCATAAGTTTTTACAGCACCTAAACCAAGCATCCATCCGCCAGAATAAGGTTGTTTAAGAGATTGTCCAACTCCTTTTAAGCCTTCTTTTTTTAATGAATTGCCATTGTCTAAAACGTTTTGACTACTCATAATGTCATCTATTCCATCTTCTTTAGGCTTTTTTTCTTTATCTAAATTAAAGCCCCAAACAACCCAATTAGTCCCTTCAGCATCAAAAAAGCTAATATTTCTGTCAAAGGCATCTTTAGTTTTACTAATTAATCCAAATGCAGCCTTACTCAGAGCTGTTACAGGAATGGCATCAGTAACTGCATCTGTATTTGCTTCTGCTACATCTCTTGTATGCCGAGCTGAAAAAATGCTTATTTTTGTAGAAAGGTCATTATTGGGGTTATCCATATCAGTCAAATAAACTAAGTCTGCTCCACCTTTTTGTGTTTGAGGATTTTTCCAAGTCAAGCCTTGTATTTCATAATGATTTTTTCCATTATCAGACACCACCAACACATCATAGCCAGGTGTAATTGCTCTATTTGCATAATCATTAGCAAATTTTAAATCAGCCAAGTAATCAATACACACAGCAACATAAGCCTCTTTGGTTATTCTATTTAGGTTTTCATCAGTCATAATATTTTGTACTAATTTAGTCCACCAAGGGCTATTGATAGTAATTTTTTTCTCTCCACCCTCCAAATCTCCACACCTTATTACATCATTCTCTGCAAAAGCATAACTACTATTCCAAGCAAATTTACTACCCAAAGGGTCTGGGGTAAACATACGACCTAAACTAGGTTTATAAATCCTAAGTCCGTAATCCTGTCCCTCCAAATCCTCATCATTTTCCTTCCCATTAAACCCGAACCTATACTTCCTCTCCTGTTTTTCTTGAAAACTCCTCTCCGTCATCACCATCCCAAAAGGGAAATAATCCTGACTACT
>RDXG01000334.1 GCA_004292785.1 Bacteroidota bacterium | reverse complement strand
CCTCTTTCCCATGCCCATAATTTTTTATCAGTTTTTCCGTGATCAGTAATTCTTGACCAATATGCGCAGAGAGTTTATCAATAAAATCTAAAAAATTTGGACAAGTATGTTGAAATTCCACAACAAGACTTGAATAATAAGTATTTGCCATATATTTTTAAAATTTAGGTAATTCGGTTGTATTGCTAAACCAATCAAATAATCCTTTTGGATGCCAACGACTCATACTTGTGGTTCTATAACCTATTAATATTGACCGAAGGTTTCGCTTAAAGCGAAGCCTTCGGTAACGAAACGAAGTTTCCTTTCATTGTGCAGTCCAGCCACCGTCAATCGGAATAGACGTTCCTGTGATCAAATTTGCAGCATCAGATGCCAAAAAAACAGCCAAAGCTCCAATAGATTCTACTTTTACAAAATCCTTGATGGCTTGTTTTTTCAGAATTACTTTTTGGATAACTTCCGCTTCGGGAATGTTGTGTGCGGTTGCTTGATCCTTAATTTGCCCTTCTACCAAAGGCGTTTTTACATAACCAGGACAAATGGCGTTGCAAGTAATTCCAAATTCTGCACCTTCCAAAGCCAACACTTTTGTAAGTCCTGTAACACCATGTTTGGCGGTCACATAAGCCGATTTAAACTCGGAAGCGCGCAAAGCGTGGGCGGAAGTCAAATTGATAATTCTGCCAAATTTGCGAGCTTTCATGCCTTTCCAAACGGCTTTTGAAGTATGAAAAACCGAATTCATATTGATTCCGATAATTGCGTTCCATTTGTCTTCAGGAAATTCGTCGATTGGCGAAACAAATTGGATTCCTGCATTATTTACCAAAACATCTATTCCGCCAAATAATTGTTCGGCATCGGCGATCATTTGTCTGATTTGTTCTGGAAAAAGCATATTGGCAGGCGAAAAAGAGGTTTTTACGCCAAATTCTGCTCCAACTGCTTGCGAAATTTCTAAACCATTTTTTTCTAAACCATTAAAGGCAATTTGGTAGCCCGCTTTTGCAAAAGATTTTGCCATTCCCAAGCCGATCCCGCTGGTACTTCCTGTAATTAAAACTGTTTTTGTCATAAAAAAAGAAAATAATTTTATCCAAAATTAATATAAAATTGCAAAAAAATTACTGTCTTTACATTATTTTCGCATTTATTATTATATTTTTGCAAAAAGAAAAAATATAAAATACTATGGCTAATATTAATCCTAAAATAGATTTAGTTTTTAAAAAACTTTTTGGAGCAGAAGAAAACAAGGATATTCTGATGTCTTTGATCAACTCTATCCTGCCTTCTCATCAACAAATTACAACGCTTGTTCTCAAAAATCCTTACAACGTGTCTGATTATGCCGAAGGCAAATTATCAATTCTTGATATTAAAGCCGAAGACGAACATGGCATACAATACGACATCGAAATGCAAATTAGGGGTAGTGAGTTTTACGGGAGACGAACATTGTTTTATTGGGCAAAAATGTTTGGTTCTCAACTAGACTACATCACTGATGAAGAATGGGAACAAAAGAAAAAAAGAGGTTATTCTGAACTTAACAAGTGTATTGTAATCAGTTTGATGGATTTTGAGTTTTTCAAAGACAAAAAATATCACCGTTGCTATATGCTCAAAGACCGAGAAAGCAATGAAATACATCGTGATTTGGATTATTTAGACCTATATTTTGTCGAATTGGAAAAGTTTACAGAAGACTTAAAATTTGTTCAAAATACCTTAGAAAGATGGATTTCTTTTTTGAATTACGCACATCAGTATGATAGTAAAAATTTGCCCAAAGAGCTGGCGCAAATCAAAGAAATTCGCAAAGCAAGTGCCAAATTAGAAATCATGTATTTTACCGAAAGGGAAAAACAGTATTATGACGCACAACAAAAGTTTTTGCTTGACGAAATTACAAGGCTAAACGAACTTGCAAATAAATTGGCGGAAACCGAAAGTAAACTTGGGGAAACCGAAAGTAAACTTGGAGAAACCGAAAGTAAACTTGGAGAAACCGAAAGCAAACTCGGAGAAACCGAAAGCAAACTTGGGGAAACCGAAAGTAAACTTGGAGAAACCGAAAGTAAACTTGGAGAAACCGAAAGTAAACTTGGAGAAACCGAAAGTAAACTCGGAGAAACCGAAAGCAAACTTGGGGAAACCGAAAGTAAACTTGGAGAAACCGAAATCAAACTTGGAGAAACTCAAGCAGCACTAGAAAAATTGCGTCAGGAGGCAGAAAAAAAATCTGTTGAAGCGGAGAAGAAAAGTAAGATAGAAATTGCAAAAAAATTGATTGCATTAGGTTCTGATCTTGCCATCATCATTGCGGCAACAGGTTTGACAGCAGAGCAAATTCATGAACTCAAAAAACCAAATTTATAAATTTTATTCAAAACTCCACAAATAATTTGTGGAGTTTTGAATAACTAAAAATTCAATCTAAATCGAACTACGTGATTTTCGCCTTGAAATTGCCCTTTTGTAAAAGCATAATCTAGCCTAAAAATTTTGAACATATTTTCAAAACCTACCGTAAATTCGCCATATTCCTTGCTTACAGGCGTGTAAAGCCAATGCGTGCCAGCAACCAAATGCCAAGCCAATTTTCGCAAAAACGGGATTCGGTTAGTTAAAAAACCTTTGAAATGATGCTCCAAATGCCCTTCAAAAAAGTCGTCTGTGGTGCTAAATTGATAATAAGGCAGATTGAAAAAACTGTTTAGCATTTGGTTCGAAAAAATAGTTTTTGTCGTATTAAAATGTGCAAAATCCATAAAAGGTACATTTTTTTTGTTCAAAAAAGTGCCAAAAGTGGCTTGATAATTTGTCAAACCAATTTGCCCTAAAGGAAGATCGTCTGTAATTCCAACTTTCAAAAAGTCAAAATTTGGCGTTTCGCCCAAAGCTTTTCGGTAAATAAGCAGCAATTTTGGATAGCGCGAAGGAATTAAAACCCGCAAATTTGGTCGACTTTCGTATTTTTGTGCAAAATCTATTCTCATTCTTATTTCTGCAATCAAAGCGTTTTGGGCTTCAAAATTGATCTGATCCGATTCGTAGTTCAAAGGTTCATAATCTTTGTTTTCAGGCACAGAAAATGGTTTTTGCGGATTGTTTGAAGTAAAATATTTGTTCGAATGTTCCAAAAAATAAGAACGTTTATTAGGCAAAAGTGCATTTTTTAGGTTGCTTCTGCGCGACCATTCCAAAGACGCATTGACTGTCCAGCCGTTCAGAATTTGTTGCCCAACTTCTATTTTTGCAAAGGCTTTTTCATAAATTTTCAAATAATTTTCCTCTAAAAAATAGGTATAAAAATTATTTTGCAAAAAAGATATGGGATTTTGTCCGTTGAATTGGGCAATAAAATTTCCGCCACTGACTTCCAAATAACGCCTGTTGATGCCATTAAAGACGTGAAAAAATTTTGCTTTATAATAAAAACGTTCACTCAAAAAACCGTAACGCAAATCGTTTTCGAAAAGTGTATAAGTATTTTTTTCACGATCTCTGCTCGACACAGACAAATTTATGTTCAAATTATAGCCCTCCACAGTATTAAGTTGAAGGTTATTGATTGGCGATCCGATGTTAAAATTAAGGTTTTTGTAAGAATTTCGATAAGTATAGCCAAACAACAAATTACTCAATTTGAATTTATTATTTTTTTGATCTAGCGAGTCCTTAAATTCCTTACTTTCGCGAATGACAAAAATGCTGTCTTTTTCTCGATAATCGTTTATTTCTTCCTTAGAAAGCGGAATTGGGCGATTTTTTTCCCAATAAAGCGAGTCTTTTTTGTTGGCATCGTCTGTGATTTTAGAAATTTCGCGGTCAAAAAACTTCGTGTCAAATTTTGGTTTTAAATTGTAATCGGAATATGCGCCTACAAAATTTCCACTTCCTTTGACATCAAAAATAGGCGCAACCCAATCAAATTCGGAACTTTGTGTACCAATTAGCCAAATTTCTGGCGTGATCGGCACAAAAACCTGCTTTATTTTTAGGCTATCCAAAAATTCTACACCTGCGTCTTTAGTGATCACCAAATCTACACTTTGAATCCGCCAAGAATTTTCTTGAATATACAAAAAACCGCTATACAAAGGTGATCCTTTGCGTTTGGGAATGACTTTTATTTTATTAATTTCTATGTCTTTTTCCTTAAAAGTACCCATAAATTGATAGTTATAATGAAAAAGAGCAGTTTCAGAAATGGGCGAAATCATTGGTCTGGACATAAATTGCTTGTCAAAATAATTATTTTCGTAGAAGTTAATGCTAAAATCTAAGGCGCTATTCCAACTCAAAGCATTACTTTTTCCGCTAACTTTCGAAGAAATAACGAACTCTTTTTTGCGATCAGGCAACATATAAAACAGTTTTGAAACGGTTTCAGACAAATAAACTACCCCTGAAACTTTGCCTGATGAATCTTTTTTTATACCTGCAATATCGGTCAAATCTCTGCCCATGATTTTGGCTTGTGAATTTTTGATTCGGTTAATACCTTTAATATAGACTTGACAAGCAAATTTTTCGATCTGATTCAGGTAAAATAGGCGTTTTTTTTGAGCATTTTTGATGATTTCGTAAGCAATATCTTGCTGATTACTTTTAATTTCGACCTCTTTGAGTTCCATGACTTCAATTTCCATGTCGATGTCCAAACTGATGTTAGAATCTTTGATTTCGATTTGTTTTTGTAAGGTTTTGTAGCCTACAAACCTAAAAGAAAGCGTATATATTCCGTTTGGAAGTTCTAAAAAATAATTTCCTTCGACATTAGTAGTCGTTCCAAAACCTTTTTTTTCTGCATTTTCGGCAAAAATGGTTAAAAAAGGCATGGGTTTTCGGTTTTCGTCTTTGACCATGCCAAAAATTTTGGCAGCCTGCGCAGAAAAAGTCAAAAGACAAGCAAAAAGTAAGAATAAGTAAGTTTTCATGAAAATAATGATTTTTTTTCAAAGATAATTTTTTTGCGAAAAAGTTGCGAGTTTTTCTTGTTTTCGTAGAAAAATTATTTGTAGTTTTGTAGCAAAAATAAACAAAACAAATAGAATGTCGAAAGTAAGAAAAGTAAATCCACAGGATTTGGAAGCCTTAAAAATTGTAATTGATACCAACGAATTGTTCCCTTCGGAACTTTTGGAAGATATGATGAAAGATTATTTTAACAATCCAGATACCCAAGATATTTGGTTAACTACGGAATTTAATGACATTCCAATTGCCGTTGCGTATTGCGCTCCTGAAAAACTCACCGAAGGAACTTACAATCTTTATTTAATTGCAATTCATAAAAACCATCAAGGAAAAGGAATTGGTACAGCAATCATGAATAATGTAGAAAATTTGCTCAAAACAAAAAATGTTAGAGTGCTACTTGTAGAAACTTCAGGTTTGGCAGAATTTGAACTCACACGAAAATTTTATGACCAATGCAACTACCACAGAGAAGCCTTAATTAGAGATTTTTATCGTGAAGGCGAGGACAAAATTGTATTTTGGAAAAAACTTTAATTGATCAAAACCCATAAAAATGTCCGATATTTTAGGTACTATTGGCGTATTCTTGATTTTGCTGGCGTATTTTTTAAGTGTGTTCAAAAAAATAACACAAGACCACAAAATCTATATTTTAATGAATTTGTTTGGCGGAATTATGGCGTGTATTTCGTCTGTTTTGCTCAAATCTGTGCCTTTTACCATTTTGGAAGGCACTTGGGCAATCGTTTCTTTGTTGGCTTTGTTCAGAAAAAACACAAAATAGTTGTTAAAACAAATTATTATTAAAAAAACCTACAAAAATATATTTCTTTTTGTATTTTTGCCAAAATTTTTTAAACCGCTATTCAATACAAGGCGTTTAAAAAAATATATCGAAAAACCCGATCATGCAAATCAATATTCATCATCAAGAATCTTTTTCAGACCGACATATTGGTTCTGATTCTGAAATCATTGCCCAAATGCTCAATTTTGTGCAAGCAAATTCTTTGGAAGAGTTAATTTCACAAACTATTCCGTCTGCCATTCGTCTGGCAAAAGATTTGGATTTGCCAAAAGCACAATCAGAAAATGAGTTTTTGCAAAGTTTCAAACAAATTGCACAAAAAAATAAAGTTTTTAAATCTTACATTGGTTTGGGTTACAACGATTGCATTACGCCAAACGTAATTTTGCGAAATGTTCTCGAAAATCCCGCTTGGTACACTGCCTACACGCCTTATCAAGCCGAAATTGCGCAAGGTCGTTTGGAGGCTTTGATCAATTTTCAGACCGTGATCATGGATTTGACAGGCATGGAAATTGCAAATGCTTCTTTGCTTGACGAAGGCACAGCCGCCGCCGAAGCAATGGCTTTACTTTTTGCAACCAAAAGCAAAAACAAAAAAAATGCAAACCAATTTTTTGTGTCCGAACTTTGCCTTCCGCAAACGATTGATGTACTAAAAACCCGTTCTCAACCGTTAGGAATTGAGTTAGTGATTGGAAATCATCAACATATTGACATTACTAGCGAACAAATTTTTGGAGTTTTGTTGCAATATCCTGCTGCAAATGGCGAAGTTTATGACTATACTCCTTTCATTTCTGCGGCTCACGAATACGAGGCAAAAGTGGTTTTGGCTGTGGATTTATTGGCTTTGACTATGTTAAAATCGCCTGCTGAAATGGGTGCTGATGTGGTGGTTGGGTCTTCGCAACGTTTTGGGATTCCGATGGGTTATGGCGGACCGCACGCCGCTTTTTTTGCAACCAAAGACGAATACAAACGCCAACTTCCTGGTAGAATTATCGGAATTTCTATTGATGCACAAGGAAATTCGGCTTATAGAATGGCTTTACAAACCAGAGAACAGCACATTCGCAGAGAAAAAGCAACTTCAAATATTTGCACAGCACAGGTTTTGTTGGCAGTTATGGCAGGTTTTTATGCCACTTATCACGGAGCTGATGGCTTAAAAAAAATTGCTTTGCGCGTGCATGGTTTGACTCATTTGCTTTCAAAAGCATTGAACGAAATTGATTTTGAAACCGTAAACAATCATTATTTCGATACCTTAAAAATTAAGGTTCAAAGCGAAAAGCAAAAATTACAAATCAAAGCATTGGCAGAAAATAAAGGAATGAATTTTAGATATTTCGAGGATTCCTTTATTGGAATTTCTTTGAATGAAACCACAATTTATGCCGATATTGAAGAAATTTTAGCAGTTTTTGGAACAACTAGCCTAAAAAATTCGAAAGTTAGTTTGCAAGAACTTTCGCAGGAATTATATATCAACATTCCGAAAGATTTGATCAGAAGTTCAGTTTTTTTGACTCATCCTGTTTTTAACACTTACCGCACCGAACATGAAATGTTGAGATACCTTAAATATCTGGAAAACAAGGATTTATCTTTGGTTCATTCCATGATTTCTTTGGGTTCTTGCACCATGAAACTCAACGCCACCGCCGAAATGATTCCTGTAACTTGGGCAGAATTTGGAAAAATTCACCCTTTTGCTCCTGCCAATCAAACCGAAGGTTATGCGGAAATGCTCTCGAATTTGGAAAAATATTTGTGCGAAATTACTGGTTTTCAGGCGGTTTCTTTGCAACCAAATTCAGGCGCGCAAGGCGAATATGCAGGTTTGATGACCATCAGGGCATATCACGCACACAGAAACGAATCGCATAGAAATATTGCCTTGATTCCATCGTCTGCGCATGGCACAAACCCTGCGAGTGCGGTTATGGCGGGCATGAAAGTGGTGATCGTAAATTGTGATGAACAAGGAAATATTGACGTACAAGACCTTAAAAATAAAGCCGAGCAAAACGCTTCAAATTTGGCGGCTTTGATGGTTACTTATCCTTCCACGCATGGAGTTTTTGAGGAATCAATCATCGAAATTTGTGATTTTATTCATCAGAAAGGTGGTTTAGTTTACATGGACGGCGCAAATATGAACGCCCAAGTGGGTTTAACAAATCCTGCAAATATTGGTGCTGACGTTTGTCATTTGAATTTGCATAAAACTTTTTGCATTCCGCATGGCGGAGGCGGTCCTGGCATGGGCCCTATTGGAGTCAATGCCAAATTAGCCGATTTTTTGCCAAATCACGTATTTAATCCTGCACACAAAAACGGCATTAGTGCGGTTTCTGCGGCACATTACGGAAGTGCAAGCATTTTGACAATTTCTTATGCTTACATTGTCATGATGGGATCGGCAGGTTTGAAATTGGCAACGCAGATTGCTATTTTGAACGCAAATTACATCAAAGAACGTTTGTCAAGCCATTATTCTGTGTTATACATTGGTAAAAACGGCAGATGCGCTCACGAAATGATCATCGATTGTCGCCAATTCAAAAAGGTAGGCATCGAGGTCGAAGACATTGCCAAAAGATTGATGGATTATAGTTTTCATGCTCCAACAGTATCTTTTCCAGTGGCGGGAACGATGATGATCGAACCCACCGAAAGCGAGTCAAAAATTGAATTAGACCGTTTTTGTGATGCGATGATCGCCATCAGAGCCGAAATTTTGGAAGTAGAAAACGGCACAGCAGACGCAAAAAACAACGTTCTCAAAAATGCACCGCATACGCAAGCAGTCATTACGGCAGACGAATGGGAAAAACCATATTCACGCCAAAAAGCAGCTTTCCCGTTGAATTATTTGAAAAACGCCAAATTTTGGGCTTCTGTGGGCAGAATTGACAGTGCCTACGGTGATAGAAATTTGATTTGCAGTTGCGCACCTGTTGAAAATTATGCGGAATTGGTTGATGAACAATAAAATTTTTTTAACGATTGCCAACGTCTGAAAAGACGATTGGCAATGTTTTGAAGTAAACAGTTTTTTAAATTTAAACAAAAAATTACATCTTTACACAAATCAAAAAAATTAAAAAATTATGTCCAAGAAAAAAGAATGGAAAGAAGGCGAAATTGCTATTGCTTTTAGTTTAAAAAAATTAACTGATCCTACACCTTTAATGCAAGAATGGATCGGGGTTCAAAACCCTATTTTTGATAACAATGAACAATATATTTTTAATAAAATTTATCAAAAAGGAGTTAAACATATTCAAACTTGGAGCGAAGAAGACTTAAAAATGAAATTTATTAGCCCTGTTTTAGATTTAAGCAAACTCACTGAAGATACAAATTTTGTATCTATGTTTGACAAATCTTTGTCTGCTACGGTCAAAAACTATAAACTTTCTGTAAAATCTGATTTGGTGATTGGTAGCGGTTTAATGGATTTTATGCAAAAACCTTATTTTCATTTTCAAGAATACAAACCCAACAAAAAACCAACAGGAGACTCAATGGCGCAACTTTTAGAGGCTTTTTTGATTGCACAAACCATTAACGCT
>RDXG01000333.1 GCA_004292785.1 Bacteroidota bacterium | reverse complement strand
AATTCTTTCAAAAACCGACATCATAGCCCATCTGCCTTTGCCTTGATTGTAAGCTCGAATTGCTGCGTTCAACGCCAAATCTGCTTCTTTTGGTGTGAGCATTGGGTAACTACCAATGACTTTGTTTACAATTTCACCTGCCTCATTTTCTATGCAAACAGGCGAAAGTACCTCTTTCATCTCACCGTTCCAATAATAAAGATCGCCATCAATGAGATATTCTTTGTTCTCAATGTAGGTCTCTAATTGGTATTCTGGCGGAATAGATTGTTCTTTTGGAAAAATAATTGTGTTCATTGTGTGATTTAAATTTTAGTTCGTAAATAAAAGAATTTTTTTGTCATTAATCCAATATTAGAAAAAAAATAAACAAGGAATTGATTTGAAATTATGGTAAGTGTTTAAAATCAATTTTATTGTAGCGCAAATCTTTTGTTTGTACTACAATAAAATTAATTTTTTTGAGGAGGACTAAAAATTTATCTTGTAATTAATGTGCCAATTTGCTCGCCATGAACCAATTTATACAAGTTATCGGGTTTGTTCATGTCAAAAATAATGATTGGCAAATTATTTTCTTTACAAAGTGTGAAAGCCGTTAAATCCATAATTTTCAGATTTTTGTCGTAGGCTTCTTGGAACGTAATGGTGTCGTAACGAGTAGCTGTGGCATCTTTTTCGGGGTCTGCGGTATAAACACCATCAACTCTTGTGCCTTTCAAAACCGCATCTGCCTCTATTTCGATGGCTCTCAAACTTGCTGCGGAATCGGTGGTAAAATAAGGGTTTCCTGTACCTGCTCCCAAAATTACAATTCTACCTTTTTCCATGTGCCTGATCGCTCGCCTTCTGATGTAAGGTTCACAAATTTTGTCAATAGGAATTGCAGAAAGTAAGCGCGTAAATAAGCCTACATTTTCCAAAGCACTTTGCAAAGCCATGCCGTTCATTAAAGTTGCCATCATGCCCATGTAATCGCCTTGTACGCGGTCAATTTTGATGTCTTGGGCATCTTCGCCTCTAAAAATATTGCCACCACCAATGACAATTCCAATTTGTACGCCTTCTTTGGCTACTTTTTTTATTTCTGTGGCATATTGCTCCAAACGTTGAGAATCGATTCCGAAACCCTTGTTTCCCATCAAAGCCTCTCCACTCAATTTTAGTAAAATTCTTTTGTATTTCATTGTTTTTTGTGCGTTATTACAAAATAAAACCAGACTCTTTCGAATCTGGTCATCAAATTATTTAATCATAAATGTTTTTTCTCCAATAAGTACACCTTCATGGTAAAACTCAATTTTGTGTTTGCCTGACTTAAATTGGTGCTTTTGTGAAAATAAATATTCAAAACTTTTTTGTTCGTTTTCGAATGTAATATTTTTAATACTTGTAAATAATTTTTGTTCACCTTCGCAAATAAATTTTCCTGAAGCTGCACTTGCATCAAAAAGTACGTGATCACTTGGGGCAAGCAAACGAATGTATATTTTAAGGTGATCGGTAGAACTTTGGCTTTGTCCGCTGTGTCTGTCTGCCAATTTGAAATGTATTTTGAGTTTGTCTATGATGGTCGTTTTTAGTTCAGAGTCAACATATAAACCGCCCAACTTATCCATTCCTTGAATTTGTATCGATTTGGCTTTCCAATGGTGGGGTTTGCTTTCACTTTTTTTTGCGGATAACAAATTCAAGCTGTCTTTGAGGTACTCATTTTCCTCTTTTAGTGTTTCATTTTCTTGTCGTAGGCTTTCTATTTGCTGACTTTTTTGTAACAACATCGATTCGTAATTGGTTATTTTTGCCATAATGTCTTGATATTTTTTGGGATTTCCGTTGGTAACCAAACGGATTTGATATTTTTCTACTTCTAATTGTTGCTTAATTTTGAGCAAAGAATCTACGTTTCCCTTCAAATTCGAAATTTCTGTAATTTGCACATCCAAAGCTGCCGAAATTGAGTCTAATTTTGTGTAAGCAACTTTTAGGTCTTTACGAATAGTTTGTGCATTGATTTCGCTGCTAACCACTTTTTTATTAAGTTGTTGCACATACAAAAACATTCCGCCAATGGTTAAAACCAATATAACAATCGAGCCAGCTAAAATTGGGTGTATTTTCGTTTGCATAGTACATATTTTTTAGATCGTTTCATAGATACGTAAAAAAAATAAAAAAGTCAAGCAAATTTTAGAATTTCGATGCAAAAAAACAAAAAAAAATTCATTTCTAAATTAAAATCAATCTAAATAATTATAAATATATTTTTTTTATTGTTTTTTGCAAATTCTATCTTATTTTTGTCAATATTATTTCATTTCTACAAAAATCTAATATTTTATTTATAAAAAAAATATCTTTTTCACTTTTTTTAATCTTTTTCTATGAATTGGTTTACACGCACACTCACTTCTTCTATTGGCAGAAAATTAGTGATGTCCTTGACAGGCTTATTTTTATGTAGTTTTTTGGTGGTTCATTTGATTGGTAATTTCCAATTACTTAAAACAGATTCTGGCGAGGCTTTTAATGCTTATGCCAAATTTATGACCACATTTCCGTTGATCAAATTCATTTCTTATGGTTTGTATGCAGGAATTTTACTTCACATTATTCAAGGTATTTTGCTTACTTTGGAAAACGGCAAAGCGCGCCCTGTAGCTTATGCCTACTCTAAAGCAGGGGATACAAGTTCTTGGGCATCTCGAAACATGGGACTTTTGGGAACGGTTATTTTCTTGTTTTTGGCAGGACACATGACGCAATTTTGGGGCAGAATGCACTTCGGAGAAATGCCAATGGTTAATTTGGCAAACGGAGATTCTGTAAAAGATTTGTATAAAATCACGATGGAAGCCTTTGCACAACCTATAATGGTGGCTTTGTATGTATTGGCAATGGTTGCTTTGGCATTTCACTTGTTGCATGGCTTCAAAAGTGCTTTTCAAACTTTGGGTTTGACTCACAAAAAATATACGCCTACCATCGAAACGCTTGGTTATGTTTTTGCCATCGTTATTCCTGCTGCTTTTGCAGTCATTCCGATTTTGGTTTTTTTGATGACTAACAAATAAGGAATTTATAAAATGAAGGGTTGTTTTTATTTTTGAATAAAGTTTATAAAAAATTTACTCAAAAAAGTTTAAAACACAAATTCAAAAACAATTTTTCGAACATTCTATTTCGATCAAAATTCGAAATCACAAAGATAAAATATTTATATTTATGCAATTAGACTCAAAAATTCCAGCAGGTTCGTTGGCAGAAAAATGGACTAAACACAAATTCAATGTGAAATTAGTCAATCCAGCAAACAAACGTAAATATGACATTATTGTAGTAGGAACAGGTTTGGCAGGTGCTGCTGCTGCTGCTTCCTTTGCCGAATTAGGCTACAATGTCAATGCTTTTTGTTTTCAAGACAGTCCGCGCCGCGCGCACAGCATCGCCGCACAAGGCGGGATAAATGCCGCAAAAAACTACACCAACGAAGGCGATAGCGTTCACAGATTGTTTTATGATACCATCAAAGGTGGCGATTTTAGGGCAAGAGAGGCAAATGTGCATCGTTTGGCAGAAGTAAGCAATGACATTATCGATCAGTGTGTGGCGCAAGGAGTGCCGTTTGCACGCGAATATGGCGGACTTTTGGATAACCGTTCTTTTGGTGGATCATTGGTTTCAAGAACTTTTTACGCAAAAGGACAAACAGGTCAGCAATTATTATTGGGGGCGTACAGTGCGTTAAGCCGACAAATTGCTTTAGGAAAAGTAAAAATGCACACTCGTACCGAAATGCTCGACGTGGTGATGGTGGACGGAAAAGCCAGAGGAATCATTACCAGAAACCTAATTACAGGCAAAATAGAGGCACATTCTGCTCATGCGGTAGTGTTGGCAACAGGTGGATATTCTAACGTGTATTTCCTTTCTACCAATGCGATGGGATCAAATGTAACCGCAGCTTGGAGGGCGCACAGAAAAGGTGCTTTGTTTGCAAATCCGTCTTACACACAAATTCACCCAACTTGTATTCCTGTGCATGGAACGCAGCAATCTAAATTGACTTTGATGTCTGAATCTTTAAGAAATGACGGCAGAGTTTGGGTGCCAAGAACCAAAGGCGACACTCGCAAAGCAAAAGACATTCCTGAAGCAGAAAGATTTTATTATTTGGAAGAAAAATATCCAACTTTTGGAAATCTTGTGCCAAGAGATGTGGCTTCCAGAAACGCAAAATATATGTGCGATCAAGGTTATGGAGTGGGCGCAAGCAAATTGGCGGTTTATTTGGATTTTAAAGATTCGATCAAACGTTTGGGCAAAAAAGCCATCGAGGAAAAATACGGAAATTTGTTTGATATGTACCAACAAATTACCAATTCCAATCCTTACGAAGAACCAATGATGATTTATCCTGCGCCGCATTATACAATGGGCGGTTTGTGGGTTGATTACAATTTGATGACCAATTTGACAGGTTTGTATGCCATCGGCGAGGCAAATTTTTCGGATCACGGAGCTAATCGTTTGGGAGCAAGTGCATTGATGCAAGGTTTGGCAGATGGTTATTTTGTAATTCCTTACACTATCGGAGATTATTTGGCAACCCAAAAATATGATAAAATTCCAACCGATCACCCTGAATTTAAAAAGGCTTTAGACGAAAACAAAGCCCATTTAGAGTCTATTCTTTCGCGCAAAGGCACAAAAACTCCTGACGAAATTCACATTGAATTGGGTAGAATTATGATGAATTATTGCGGAATGTCGCGCACTGCCGAAGGTTTGCAAGAAGCACGCAAAAAAGTACAACAACTTCAACACGATTTCAAAAATAATTTGAAAATGGTGGGTACAAATGATGAACTAAACATCACTTTGGAAAAAGCAAATAGAGTCGAAGACTTTTTGGAATTAGGCGAATTAATGATTCTCGATGCCTTAAACAGAAACGAATCTTGCGGAGGGCATTTCAGAGAAGAATATCAAACTCCAGAAGGCGAGGCTTTGAGAAATGACAACGATTTTGCCTACGTTGCCGCTTGGGAATACACAGGCGGAGCAGGCAAAGACCCCGTTTTACACAAAGAAGAACTTGAGTTTGAAAACGTAAAATTGACTCAAAGAAGTTACAAATAAAAAATGTAGCACAGACTTTAGTCTGTGAATAGACTGGTAAACAATAAACCACTCACAGACTGAAGTCTGTGCTACATTTTTTTATTTGGCTAAAATAAAAAAAAACAAAATTTATCATGGAACACACAGGTAGAAGTTATACAATAAAAGTTTGGAGACAAAAAAACGCCCAAGCGCAAGGTAGCATACAAACGTATCCATTAAAAGATATTTCGCCTGATATGTCTTTTTTGGAAATGCTCGACATTTTGAACGAACAATTATTGCAAAAAGGCGAAGACCCCATTGCTTTCGATCACGATTGTAGAGAAGGAATTTGTGGGATGTGCAGTTTGTTTATCAACGGCAGAGCGCACGGACCGCTAACGACCACCACTTGCCAACTTCACATGAGAAGTTTCGAAAACAACGAAACCATTTTTATTGAACCTTGGAGAGCAAAACCCTTTCCTGTGATCAAAGATTTGGTAGTAGATCGCACAGCTTTTGACCGAATCATTCAGGCGGGAGGTTATGTAACCGTCAGAACAGGTAGCGCACCAGATGCCAACGAAATTCTGATCCCCAAAGCCATCGCAGACGAGGCAATGGACGCAGCGTCTTGTATTGGTTGTGGAGCTTGTGTAGCAGCTTGCAAAAATGCTTCGGCAATGCTTTTTGTATCTGCAAAAGTTTCGCAATTAGCCTTACTTCCGCAAGGACAATCTGAACGCAAACAGCGAGCAGAACGTATGGTAGCACAAATGGACGCAGAAGGTTTTGGAGCTTGTACAAATACAGGGGCTTGTGCAGCAGAATGTCCTAAGCAAATTTCTTTGGTAAACATTGCCCGATTAAACCGAGAATATTTGAGTGCAAAAATAAGCTCGGATAATGTGGAAGAATATGTGCCGATCAAATAAATGTAATATAGGCTCATAGCCTGTGATTCTGAAAACAAATAAACATAAGGTTTTTTTTAAGATATTTTATGTTTATTTGTTTATTTAAGTTTTTACTGATATTGCAATTTTACTTTTATTGCAATTTTTTCTGCAATTTTTTTGAAAACAATCGTGGGAATTTCGATTTTGTGATCAGCCAAAGCCACATCAAAAGCAGCATCTAAACTAACTTTTCCATTTTTGATGATCAAACTTCCGTTTACAGTTCGGTCTTGTGAAACATTATGAATATTTAGTTTGCCTGTAGCCGTAACCAAATAAGTCCCATCTTTAGAAAAATCCACCTTTTCGTTAATTTTTCCTGCAAAAGTTGCATTCGGATATTTTTCTGTTTCCATGTAGTTTTCGTTAAAATGCTCCTGCATTAAGGCTTTTGGGAAAATAAAATCTTTGATTGGTGCTTTAAAAGCAATTTCATTATTGCTTGTGTTCAAAGCAGATTGTACTTTTTTATTCACCGCTTTAATATCCTCGACAGGCGTAGAAGAAAAAAACTCGATTTCACCTGTGGAAGTAGTGATCGGTTTTTGAGCAAACAAAAGATTTGCAAACAATACAAAACATACAAAAAGGTAGTTTTTCATAAATTTATGGGTTTAAAAATGAAAGATAGTAAAAAAGTCGTTTGAATAAAAAGAATAAATTTAATAAACAAAGAATTATATTCGTTAAGTAATTCTACAAAATTAGCTTATATTATTTTTTGTTGTAAATGTCTGATAATTGTTATTTATTGCTTAATTATGATTATCAAGGATTTATAATAACGAAATAATCTATGACTAATTTTGTCTTCAACTTAAAATCAAAAAAAATGCGTGTAAAAATAGATTTACCCTTGAATTTTAGTTTTTTCATCGAGCTTGCTGTGCGTGTAAAAGACCTTAATTATGCCGATCATTTGAGTAATGATGCTGTTTTGTCTTTGGCACACGAGGCGAGAATGGCGTTTATGAAACATTTGGGCATGACCGAATTGCAAATTGGAGACGGATTGGGATTAATTATGGCAGATGCTGCGATTGTTTTCAAATCCGAAGCACATTATGGGGATGTGTTGCTCATAGAAATAGTGGCGCAGGAATTTACAAAAGCTGGTTTTGAGTTGTTGTATAGAATCAGTCAAGTGCAAACACAAAAAGAAGTGGCAAGAGTAAAAACAGGCATGGTTTGCTTTGATTATGTAAGCAGAAAAGTTGCCTTCTTGCCCGAAAAAACAAGAATTTTATTGGAAAGTTAGTAAAAAAATAATTTTTCTCAGGTAAAAGTCAGACAATTTTTATTGAATAGAAATTTTAATCCATAATCTTTGTTTTTCCTTTTTTTAAGGTATTTTTGTATCAAATTTGTTTTTTTTAGATAAATAAAATAAAAAATCAATGCCAAAAAATCAAGCAGGGATAGCGGGAGATCAAAATGTGGTCATTCAGGGAATAAATTGGAGCAATATTCAAATTACACAAAAACTTAACCCTGTAGAATTTGCAGAAGAATTGCAAAAATTAATTCATCCTAAAAAGCCTATCTGTGTGCTTATTTTGAGTGTTTTGCCCGAAAAACTAAAAACAGAATTAGATAAAAACAAAAGCAATTTTACTTTCAAAGACGTTTGTGAACATTATGGCAAAGAATACAAAGATTGGAAGCCATATTTGTCTGAAAAACAGTTGATTGAATTGTTGAACGATTACCAAAAAGAATCGGGTTTTGATATTACGGTATTTTTTATTGATAATCCGTACCACAATATCCCACAAGATTTTATAGACGAACTCAAACTTTTGATCAAAGAATTGGTTTTGATTGTGGATACTTTTTCCTTATTTTTTAAAGGTAACCAACTGATTGTCAAAGAGTTCAATAGTATTCACATTGGCGGATGTCTGATACCTTTGATGGATGCTACAAAAAATACCAATGAAATTAAATCTTTTGTGGCTCAAAAAATTCGAGAAAATTTGGGTAGTTTGCACAATTATACTTCAAATTATGCCAAATTTATTCCAAAAAGAGCCGATAACGGATTGATACACATCGATTTGGAAGTGCCAGACAAACATACACTTTTCAGAAGGCTCACCGCCATCGCCACTTTGGGTTTTTCCGAAAAAAGAGAACGCCAAGCCCATATTTCTGCATTTGGAAACGAAATTATTCACAATTCACGCTAAAAATCAAATGAACAACGTAGCATCAAAAATTAACAAAAGTGTCGCTTTTTATTCTTACAAAGGAGGAGTTGGCAGAACGCAATTGGTCGCAAATTTGGCTTCCTATTTATATTTGTACGAAAATAAAAAAGTGTTGCTCATGGATTGGGATTTGGAAGCACCAGGTTTGCATTTTTATTTTAAAAATCCAACAGAAAACCGATTTTTTCAAAACGAAGACTTCAAAACTGAAGGTTTGATAGAAATGTTGCAGGAATATGTGAGGATAGTGCGTAGCCGAAATCCTGAAGAAATACAAAAACAAGATTTGCCACGTTTTGAACCCGAAAATATTGTTTCTATGCTTAAAAACGAAGAAACAGGTGCAAAAATTGACCTCATTCCCGCAGGAACTTACCAAAATTTTGCAGAATACCGCAGAAAAGTGATAGATTTTAATTGGTTTGAGTTTTACGAAATGCTCGACGGCATACGTTATTTGGAGTTCATGATCAAACCCCAACTCAAAGACGAATTAGGCTATGATTTTGTGTTTATTGATAGCAGAACGGGCATTTCAGACTACCAAAACATTAGCAATGTGCAGATGGCAGATATCAATGTGGTACTGATTGCACCCAATATGCAAAATTTGGAAGGTTGCATGGCGGTGGCGAAAAGTATTATGGACTCGCCTTATGTGAAAGAGGGCAGACGCAAACCCATCGTGATGCCTGTTTTGTCTAGAGTAGAAGTGGATTCGCCTGATTTTAAGGCTTTTGACAAAGAATTTAGAAAGCAATGCAAGCCAATGATTGAAAATTTGAAAACATACATGGCAATTTCTGAAAACACATATTATGAAGATACAAGGCTGTATTACAACAAATACATTGCCATCGGTGAGCATTTATTGTTTCAAAACAAAGATGAAAATATTGATGGTTTTGCCAAACAAATCGAAAATATTGCAAATTATTTGGCGCACGGAGAAATAAAAAACAGAAAAGCAGAAGAATGGACAGAAAAAGTAAAAGAGCAAGTAATTAAAGGAAATATAGAAAAAGCCTTGAATATTTTGCTCAAATATGCACAAAAACAAGAACCAAATGATTTGGAAAACGAAACAATTTTGCTTTTGGCAAGGTA
>RDXG01000332.1 GCA_004292785.1 Bacteroidota bacterium | reverse complement strand
CCTGAATTTTGTTATTCATTGTGAAAGCCTATTTATTGTGAGTGAGATTACAAAGATAGGCTTTTTTATTTTTTTAACAAAAAAACATCGGGTACAATAAACACGCCCTTTGCTTATAGAAAATAAAATTCAGAACATGGATTTTAGCTTAATAAATTGTCAATTTTTGATCAATGATAGTCTTAGACAAAAACCACAATTTTTTGTGTGTCTAAAAAATTCAATTTTTAGTAATTTACGAATTATTGAGACAAAAATTAATGGTTCTTTTGATCTTGAAAATGCAGTAATTACCAATAATTTTCAAATTACAAAAAGCAAAATCAAGGATAATCTGTTAATTTCTGGTACAAATATAAATCCGTTGGGAACTCGCTTAGAATGGGCTACCATTAGTCGTAGGCTTTCTATTTATCACCTTGAACAAGACATTTTTTTTAACCACAATAATTTAGATTCTATTCCTCTGACCATATTCAATGATTTATTTAGTAACTATTCTATTATTTATAGTGCATTCAAAATTCAGGGCAACAGATACAGTACCAATCAATGTTATATCGAATGGAAAAATTTGGAAACTGCCTATTTGCATAAACTTTACCAGCAAAATCAGGATTTTAATGTCTATTTTACGTATTTAATGAATGTTTTTTTGGGTATTTTTTGTGATTATGGAACAAATCCGCTCAAATCTATTTATATTTCTTTTTATGTGATGCTTATTTTTTCTATGGTTTATTTCTTTATACCTCATAATTTTGGTCATCAAAGAGATAGTTTTTGGAGTTCTTTAATCGGATACATTTCACAAATAAATACCATTAGCGATATTAAGAATTTACTGCTAACTTCTCAAAAAAACTATTTTGGAGAACAAAAACAGATAGAAATTTATTTGGACACGATCAAAAAACATGAAAAATCATTTTATTACTACATCATTGCACTACCCAATCTGATATATTTTTACTTAAAAAAATTATATATGACTATTTATTTTACTTTTTCAATAAAATTTATAAATTTTACTGAAAAAATGAAGTTTTTGGGTAATTTAACTATGTTTTTTATTTTTTTATATTGGATTTTCAAAAAAATATTCATACGCCTTTTAGATTGTATTGCGTTGAGTATGAATATCTTTACTACACTCGGATTTGGTAGTACAGAAATGACTGGAGTGCCAATGTATTTGACTGTAATAGAAGGTTTTATAGGTTGGTTATTGTTAAGTTTTTTTAGTTTATCACTGATTAGTCAGCTTGTAAATTAAAGTCGCCAACCACCTGCAATTTCTATGTGCGTACCTGTTAGATAGTCGTTTTCTTCTGAAATCAATATATCCAACACATTGCAAAAATCTTTGAAAGTCCCTAATCTTGCTTTAGGAATATCCTGTATTGGTTTTTTTATACTATTTTCCAATACTCCTGGCGAAATAATATGTATATTGATTCCTAAGTGTGCCACTTCTTTTGCCATCGATTTGGTGAGTAATAATACTCCTGTTTTGGCTATAAAGTAAGGCGTGATCAATGGTTCTGCTTTTATTTGACCAATAGAAGCAAAGCCCAAATTAATAATTCGTCCAAAAGAATGTTTTTTCATGAGTTCAATAGCTAGTTTTGATGTGTAAAAAACAGAAGTAAGATTATTGTTCATAATCTCTTGCCATTGTTCATAAGTTACTTCCAAAACATTTTTTTTGAGGTAATTACCAATATTATTGATCAAAATATCAAGCCTTCCAAAAGTTTGTTCAACAAAGTTAAACATTTGTTCAATAGATTTTTTGTCATTAATATCAGCTTGATAGATGATGGCAGTACCACCATCTTTTTGAATAAATTGTTTGGTGTTTTCTGCATCTTCTTGGCTGTGCAAATAATGCAAAATGACAATGTAATTTTTTTTTGCCAAATGCAAAGCTATTGCCTTTCCCAAACCTTTGGCAGAACCTGTGATTAAAGCCACTTTTTGTGTATCCATTGATGTTTTTTGAAATTTAACAAAAATTAAACTAAATTGTTACAAATACTATCTGGGCTATCTCGGTAATATCTGTACGTTTTTTCATAAATTTTTTTAACAACAAAATTTTGAGATAAGGCTCTATCTATGAAATTAGAATCACTTGAATAAGGAATTTCTAAAAAGCCATCAAGTTCAAAAAAAATATCTTTTTTGCCAAATATTGTCCCTCCTGCTACGCAATCATCAATATGAATTTGTTGGGAAGTGTCAAATTTGTCAGGTACATAAGGATTTCCTATAATTTCCATGCCACCATGCAAAATATCTGTTTCAGGAAAAGATTGCATATAATTGAAACGAGATTCTAAATGTGTTGGCAAATATTCGTCATCACTATCCAAAAATGTAATAAAATTCCCCTGTGCTATTTGAATCCCTGTATTAAGTGAAAGCGCCTGTTTACGATTTTTATGCTTTACAAAACGAATATTATCATAACTATATAAATAACTCTCCACTATTTGTGTTGTATTGTCTGTGCTACCATCATCTACAATAATGAGTTCAAACTCTTTAAAAGTTTGGTTAAGTACAGAATCTATGGCTCTAATTAATAATGAAGACCGATTGTATGTAGTGATAATAACCGAAATTTTGGATTCTAAAATACTGCATTTCATCCTGATTATCTGTTTATTTTAGCAGCAAAAATACATATAATTCTTAATTTTTTATTTTTTTTATACGATTCCCAAAAAAAAAAATCCCGATCATTTTCTTACCTACCAACAAATTTCACTAAAAAATCCTATATTTGCGAAATTTTTATCAAATATTTATAAGATGTCAAATATTGCTACAGCCATTATTGATGGCGTAAAAAAGGCTCAACAAGAGCAAATTACTTATCAAAAAGTATTTGAAAGCTCTGAAAATATCGTTGCAAAAAACGAATTTTTGTTCTTCCTAAAACCTGAACTCACAGTTGCTGATCCTAAAATCAAATTCTCGCAAATTGTGGAGTTGGCACTGGCTAAAATCAATGAATTTGGTTTGAAAATCAAAAATATTAGCGTACTTTCTGCGCAATATTTGCAAAATTATAACATCATTGCTCAACACTACGGAGTAATTAATCAATTATCTAGTAATCCAAAACAATATTTGTCGGAAGGTGCAAGGGCAAAATTCCAAGAATTGTACGGCAAAACCGTTGCAGAAGCTAATTTGTTGGGAAGTGTAGAGTTTTTGACAAAATATCCTGCTTTCAACGCACTTTCTTTGGATTATTTGTGGCAAAACAAAGCGAACCAAAAATTGGCAGGCGGAACGTATTGCGAAGACATCAAACTAGACGGAGATTTGGCTTACGTGATCAACGGTTTTCACCCGCGCCAACTCATGCATTTCACAGACAAAGGTCGTTCTATTGTGGTTTTCACTTTGGCAGGAGACTTAAAATGGTCTGAGGCAAGAACAAATTTGATCGGAACAACCAATCCACAAACGGCAGCATCAGGAAGTTTGAGAAAATCTTTGTTAGACAAAAAAGATGAATTAGGTTTGGCAGAAGTTTCGCAAGGAATGAACGGCGTGCATTTGTCGGCAGGTGCGGTAGAAGGTTTGGTCGAACTTATCCGTTATAATTCTAATTTTGCAAGCAAAGAATTGAAAACTTTTACAGATTTTAGTTTTGGAAAATCTCTAAAAAGTAATTTTTCTGATGCACAAATCGATAGCATTTTGAACAACGAAAATGTGAATGTAGATGGCAAAAATATTTCTATCTTCGATTTGACAGAAGAAAAAGATAGTGATGAGGCAATCGCAATTTTGAAAAATTGCTTTAAAATTTAAAATTTTGCTAGTTTTTTCAGTCAGATGCCAAATTTGATCATTTCGACATTGGCATTTGACTGAAACTTATTTGGCAAAACTTATTTCATTTCCACAGTTACCATTTCCAAAAAAACGGTTTCCAAATGCAAAAAATCTTTGTCGCAAGTAAACAGACGGCTTTTGGTGGTATAGGCGGTGGCAGCAATCCAAATGTCGTTTTTGCCCATGTTTCGGGCAGACATTCCCGCAGGCATACGCAAGGTTTTGTGTGCATTTTGGCTATAAGTATCGATGGCTCGATAAGCGTCAATCATTTCTTCTGAAATTGCAACAATTTTCGTTTTCGAAATAACCTCTTGTATTCTGTTCAATTTTGCTTGTCCCCAACCAAATTGATCTGCCAAAGAGTATAATTCGCCTACAGAAACTACAGAAATCAATATATTTTCGTCAGAAAGTTGGTAATCATTTACTAAATCATTCCAAATAGATGAGTTTCGGACAGCCAAAACCAAAATATTCGTATCCAAAACATTTGTCATACCCCAATTTTTTTTAATGCAAGCATCATTTCTTTATCCGACCAACCGTCACTATTGTCTTCTTCTAAGTCTTCGAAATTAAAATGCAAAAGATTTCCTTTTTTGTTTATATTTTTGTCTATTTCTTGCTTTATTTTCCTTAAAACATTAAGAATATCGTAAAAATCTCCGCTTTTTATATCAAAACCTGTACTTATGCTATAATTTCGTTTTTCTAAACTTGCAAAATATACCCAACTACCAACCATCAAACAACCATAAACTACTTCTTGATTTTGTGCTGCCACCATACTTGCCAACAAATGCCCTTTTGCGTCTAATTCATAATTATTTTGAGTTTGGTCTTGGTGCAAAAAGAAAAAACAATTTTTAGGTTCTTTATTGCCTTGCGCCACCACAAAATCAACATTGCCGTATAAAATAACTAGGTTTTCATTAAAATCTCTAATTTCTGCGGAAAACGCTCTTTGCGAAAAAAACTGATAGCGATTTCTATCATAAAAATTAATATGTTCGATCATTCTTTGCCAAACAAAAGCAATAAATTCGTGTTCATTCATAGAATCCAAATGCTGGTCTATGTATTTTCGCAGGTTTTGTATGTCTGAATGTTGTTCGTTTTTGGGCAGATCGCGCACATCCAAGCAGTTTAATAAAGAGACATTATTTTCTACTTTTTGTATGCCAAAAGTAAAAGCCAAATATTCGGGGGTGCAAGTTTCGAAGCTTTTTTTCATAGAAATTGGTTTAGAGATTATAAAAAAATAATACAAATATACGCATAAAACGGAAGAAATGAGGTCAAAACTATTTTTTTTGCAATTTTTTTTGTTAAAAATAGTTAAATAAAATGTTAAATAAAATCAAAAAGCGTAATTGCGCTATAAATGGTTTGAAACGAATTTTATGAGTCAAAAAAACTTGACATACATTGTTGCTTTGATGAGTTTGGCATTGATTGGTTTGGTGGTTTTGCAATTTTATTGGCTAAACACTGCCTTGTTGCTAAGTGAGGAAAGATTTAGAGATAGCATACAAGATTTGCTCGATAAAGTGGTAAAACGCCTCGAAAAAAGAGAAATTTTGACAGCAACCAAAGAAAATATCAAAGACAGAGTAAAAGTGGACAGCAAATTTTTTGTCAAATTCGACTCCACAGGCAATGCTCGTTGGAAAGAGGATCAAGTGATTACGACTCAACAAATTTTGTCAAACAATGATCTTTCCAAAGACGGAATGGCAATTGAAGTGCTAGAAGAAGCCACCATTAGCAAAAGCGGCGTGGCGTGGAATATCAAAGGCAACGATAATTTTAAACTCAATTTGGAAAAAGAAAGGCTCAACTTTTTGACCGATTCCACAACTGTTTTCGATTCGATGGCGTATGTAAAAAACTTACAAATGCAAAATTATCTGAAAATTATTAACAAATCGGAAATGGTTGAAATTGTATTGAAAAGTATGATCAATTTTGACAAACCTATCAACGAAAGAATTACTAAAAACCTATTAGATTCTATGATTCGCTTAGAATTAAAAACTAAAAACATAGACATTGCCTATGATTTTGGCGTAGTGGACACCAAAAAATATCAACTTTTTTTTGTCAATGAACTTGCAGACAAAGTGGAATTGTTGCGTTCTGGTTTTCGGACAAGACTTTTTCCAAATGACGATTTTGCACCCGAAAGTTATTTGTATTTGCGTTTTCCAGAGCAAAAACAATTTATTTTGCAAAAAATGTCAGAAATGCTCATTTCATCAATTGTATTGCTTTTGATTATTAGTGGCTGTTTTGCAGTTACAATTTTTACGATCATTCAGCAAAAAAAATTATCTGAAATGAAAAACGATTTTATCAACAACATGACTCACGAATTTAAAACGCCTGTTGCCACCATTTCTTTGGCTTGCGAAGCCATGCAAGACCCTGATATTCAGGAAAATAAAACAATCATGGAACGTTATTTACAAATGATTAAAGAAGAAAATAATCGTTTGGGCTTGCAAGTGGAAAAAGTTTTGCAAATTGCACAACTCGACAAAGGTAATTTTAGGTTAAAAATTCAAAGCACTGATGCCGAAGAAATTATCAAAAAAGCAATACAAAACATTGAAATACAAATACTTAGCAAAAATGGAAAAATTACAACCAATTTTCAAGCAAATCAAAAACTCATAGAAGCCGACCAAATGCACTTGACCAATATTGTCAATAATTTGCTAGACAATGCCAATAAATATTCGAATAATTCCCCACAAATTCATGTGAAAACTGAAAATGTTAAAAAAGGCATTATTATTGCTATTTCAGATCAAGGACAGGGAATAGCGAAAGACAGAATTGGCAAAGTATTTGAAAAGTTCTACCGTGTGCCAACAGGCAACGTACACAACGTCAAAGGTTTCGGGCTTGGACTAAGTTACGTAAAAACAATGGTAGATGCTCATTACGGAAATATTTCGGTCATTAGCGAACCAAACAAAGGAAGTATATTCACGATATTTTTACCTTATCGACATGAAAGAGACTAAAATTTTACTCGTCGAAGACGATCCCAATTTGGGACAAATTCTAAAAGAATATTTAGAAATTAAAAAGTTTACCACGACACTGTGTCGCGACGGACAAGCAGGCTTTCAGGCTTTCCAAAACGATACTTTTGATTTGTGTATTTTTGACATTATGATGCCAATCATGGACGGTTTTGCCCTTGCCGAAGAAGTGCGCAAATCCGACAAAGATGTGCCTATTGTTTTTCTGACCGCCAAATCGATGCGTGAAGATACGATCAAAGGATTTAAAGCAGGTGCAGACGATTATGTAACCAAACCTTTCAGCATGGAAGAGTTGTTGTTGCGAATCAGGGCGATTTTAAGACGTATTTCTATTCTTAATTCTGCCGATCCGCAAGGAAGCATAACCATTACAGAATTTAAAATAGGTATTTTCAATTTTGAATATGATACGCAATTACTTCGCCATGAAGACAAAGTAATCAAACTTACTTCCAAAGAAAGCGAATTGTTAAAAATGTTGTGTCAGCACAAAAATCAACCGCTGGAACGTTCCAAAGCACTCAAAGCAATTTGGCATGACGACAATTATTTCAACTCCAGAAGTATGGACGTTTACATCACCAAACTCCGAAAATATCTGAAAGAAGACCCTAACCTACAAATTATAAACATACACGGAACAGGTTTTAAATTGGTAGAAATCTAAAAAAAACGTTATAAAGGATTTAAACTTTATAACGTTTTTTTTTTATTTGGTTTGTAAATTTAAGACAATAAAAAATTTTGTCTTTGTCATGAAATGCAAACAATGTCAATTTTTTTATAAATTTGCATCAAAATATAATTTTACCATGAAAAATGATCTGTTTCTGCGAGCTGCCAAAGGCGAAAAAGTAGAAAGAACTCCTGTATGGTTGATGCGTCAAGCAGGCAGAATTTTGCCTCAATATCGAGCTTTGCGTGAACGTTTAAGCGGTTTTATTGAGTTGGTAAAAACTCCCGAACTTGCAGCCGAAGTTACTTTGCAACCTGTGAATTTGCTTGGAGTTGATGCTGCCATTATTTTTTCTGACATTTTGGTTATTCCAGAAGCTATGGGTTTGCCTTATTTGATGGAAGAAAAAAAGGGTCCCATTTTTCCAAAAACCATCAAAAATTGGCAAGACATGGAACAGCTAAAAATTGCTGATGCCGAATCGGATTTGGGATATGTTTTGGAAGCGATCAAAATTACAAAAAAAGAGTTGAACGGCAGAGTACCTTTGATTGGTTTTGCGGGCGCACCTTTTACTATTTTTACCTACATGGTGGAAGGTGCGGGTTCTAAAACTTTCTCAAAAGCCCGAAAAATGATGTACGAAGACCCCGCACTTGCCCATAAATTATTACAAAAAATCACGGATAGCACCATCAATTACCTAAAAATGCAAGTTTTGGCAGGAGCAGATTTGATCCAAATTTTCGATTCTTGGGCAGGTATTTTGCCACCTGAACAATACACCGAATTTGGCACTTTTTACATCGATCAAATTTGTAAGGCAATCCAAAATGTTCCCAAAACTATTTTTGCAAAAGGTGCGTTTTTTGCCCGAAAAGAATTGGCACAACTCGATTGTCAAGTTATTGGTTTGGATTGGAATATGGACATTACAGAGTCCCGACAAATTATTGGCGAAAATCGAACTTTGCAAGGAAATTTAGACCCTTGTGTGTTGTATGCAAGTTTTGAAACGATCCGAAAAGAAACCCGAAAAATGTTGCAACTATTTGGAAATCAAAGGCATATCGCAAATTTGGGGCATGGCGTATATCCTGATACTGATCCTGAAAAGGTAAAATGTTTTATTGAAACTGTGAAGGAATTTTAGTAACTTTTATAGCTAACAAAAATTAAAAAAATTGTTAGCTATAAATTAAAAAGCATTTAAAACTACTTTTTCTTAACAGCAGGCTTTTTAACTGTTTTTGCAACAACTTTTGCCTTTGCAGGAGCTTTTTTTGCAACTGGCTTTTTTGTTTCTGATTTACTAAGTGGATTAAGAGCATCTAAGGTTTTATCAAGCACCCTAGCCGTGCCTCCTATAATTGTTTCTAAAATTCCTTTTTTATTTGCCATGTTTGCAAAAGTTTTAGATTAAAAAAATGATTTAATTTTACTAAAATCAATTACGTTAATTTTTTTATATTGTTGCAAAAATATGTTAATTTAAGTAGTTGCCAAAATTAATGTAACACAGACTTTAGTCTGTATTCTAATAACTTACTAAAAATCAGATACTTAACAGACTAAAGTCTGTTATACAGAATTTCGATAGGAAATTTTGAAAATTCGCAAGAGGCTCAAGACCAAAAAATAAAACTCAATGACTCTTTTGAAGGAGTTTGGGTTTGGAAATATTAAATTTTTTTTATTAGTTTTGCTTTTTAAACTCTTTTGCACGCTAAAACGTGCCATACAAAATGACTGCACAAGAACGAATTGCCAAAAATAAAAAGAACAAAAATACTTTTTTGGACTTAGGAAACTGCAATTTGACCGAATTGCCACAAGAACTTTTTGATTGCATTTGGTTGGAAAATTTGAGTTTGGGA
>RDXG01000185.1 GCA_004292785.1 Bacteroidota bacterium | reverse complement strand
TTTTAATGATGCTCCAACTTTTAATCTTTCAGAATATTGGTTTACTGTACCAAATAATAAAGGACGAGTTAGCAAACTCAATTTTATTACTTCAATTAATGATGGTGATTCTGATTTGACGCAAAATGTAAACTTTACGGTTGTTTCTACAGGTTATAGCTCTTCTAATTGGGGGCAAACTAGCAATTTATTCGCTGAACAACCACAAATTACTCCTGATGGCAAACTTACCTTTACTCCCTTACCAAATGCAGAAGGTTGGTTCTATTTGGATATTTACGCAAAAGATGATGGTTTAGGCAATTTTCCAAATGTCAATACTTCTCCTGTAAAACGTGTTTATGGCTATCTTTTGGCAAAAAACTTGGCTTATATTGATATCAACAAAAATGGTGTCTATGATGTAGGCGATTTTCCTGCCGCCAACAGACAAATCAGAATGCAACAATCGGCTTGGTGGACAGGTTCAGGAATGTATGATTGGTTAAACTATACTGACAACGAAGGTTACTATTATTTATATGGTTATCAACAGCAAAATGGTGCTTTTGGTTCTTATATCACTCAACCCAATGTCAATGATTTCCCTATAGGAAGCAATTTTTTACCTGCACAACGTTCTGGTACTTTCACTAGAAACGGTTATGTAGGCGGAAATGATTTTGCCATTCAAATTCCTAATGCACTAGATGTAGCAGTAGATATTTGGGATTGGTGGTGGATGCGCGCTAGACCAGGTTTTCAAACTTACTATGCTTTGTCTTATAAAAATGACGGCACACAAACTCAAAACGGAAAAGTTACTTTCAAATTTGATCCAATTTTGGAATATAGAGGCAATTATACTTATTCGTATTTTTGGAATACTACTCCTCAAAGTAATACTTTTCTTTCCGCAAATACTTTAACAATAGAATATCAAGACCTTAAACCAGGCGAAACAAGATTTATGTGGACTTGGTTTAGAGTACCTCCTGATGTCAATTTGTTAGGAAAATATTTGCACGGTTCGGCTACCATCACACCTGATGACAACAATAAAAGCAATAATGTGGCAGTAAGTTCTCGTTTAATTACAGGTGCTTATGACCCTAATGACAAAAAAGTAAGTCCTAAAAAAGTAAGTCCTGAAGGAAATATTCCGCCAAAATTTGTTGCAGACCGCGAATATTTGGAATACAAAGTCCGTTTTCAAAATACAGGTTCAGACACCGCCTTTAATGTTCGAGTAGAGGATCAGCTAAGCACCAATTTAGACCTTTCTAGCTTGCAAATGTTGGGGGCAAGCCATGCTTATCGTCTTAAAATTGATAGTGTAGGCAAAGCAATTTGGGAATTTGAAAATATTTTATTGCCAGACAATAAGACAGATGATCCTGGTAGTAACGGATATTTTTCTTATCGTGTGAAACCTAAAAATACTTTGGTTTTAAATGATGAAATCAAAAGTAAAGCCTATATTTATTTTGACTACAATCCTGCCATCATCACCAACGAAACGCTAACAAAAGTTTGGGCAGATTTAGTACCGCCAACAGTAGCAAATTATAAATCTGAAATCAACGCACAAAATGTGGTTGCTGATGCCGATTTATTTTTGATCTTTGATGAAAGCGTGAAAAAAGTTGATGGTAAAAAGATTTTTATCAAAGAAAATGGAATTTTGAAGCAAAGCATCGATGTGGCGGATTCCAGAATCAAAGTAAAAGGTAAAAATATTGCCATAGACGCAGATAATTTTGGCTTAGAAAAATCAATCACTGTGGAGATCGAAAGTGGTGCTTTTCAAGATTTGGCGGGCAACGATTATGTTGGTACGAGCAATGAATGGAAGTTTGTTACACAAAAGAAAAATCAACAGCCTTCTTTTATCAAAGGAACAGATTTTGTGGTTTTTGAAAATGCAGGTTTGCAATCTTTGGCTTGGGCAAAACAAATTTCCGCAGGCGAAAACGAAACTTACCAAAGAACCAAATTTATTTTGCAGGTCAGCAATCCAAGTATTTTTAGTCAGCAACCCGAAATTTCTGCCGATGGAACGCTTAGTTTCACGCCTTCAAAAGTAGGAGTTTCTACCATCAAAGTCAAATTGCAAGATGATGGAGGCTCTGCCGAAGGCGGACTCGATAGCAGTGCCGAACAAAGTTTTAGCATTACTATTTTGCCTAAAAATAATGCAACAAATAGCAATAATGATCCTACATCTTCGGGCATAAGTGCTATTCCTGTGCTTTCCAAAATTCCAATGAATATCAACGGTTTGGACATTCCGATTTTGGCACAAGGAAGTCAATTTATTTCTTTGACTACGGTTTGTTTAAAAGTCAATGAATCGAATTGGAAAATTGTTTTACCTGAAAATATGCAAGCATTTATTTATTCTGGAAATTCGGTTTTTTTACAAAATAATGTGCTTCATCCGCTTAGAATTGGCGAATCTTTGTTAAATATTGCGCAAATAGAACAAGGAAAAATGCTCAGCAGCAATTATTTGAGAATTTGCGTAGAAGGTGCAAAAAACACGATTTCCTTACTTGAAAACCCTGATTTGATGTATGGTTCAGATTTTACGGCAATTAAAACCAACAGTTCCTCTGCGCAAAACCCAACAATTACGCTAATTAGCGGAAATGCCATCGTAGAAAACAACAAAATCAAGCCGACAGGTGCAGGAAAAGTAGTTTTACGATTAACAGTTTCAGGAAATGAATATTTTGAGGCAGTCAATTCAGAAATGACTTTTGAAATTTCCAAAGGGAAACGAACACTTAATTTGCCAAATCCAAAAGAACAAACTTTTGGAAATGCTGATTTGGAACTAGCCGCAGATTTGAATGGCGACAAATTGATTTATTTTTCCGAGTCGAATTTGATTGATATTTTAGGAAATAAAATCAAGATCAAAGGGGCAGGACAAGCAAAAATTAAAGCCAAATTGTCTGCCACAGAAAATTG
>RDXG01000331.1 GCA_004292785.1 Bacteroidota bacterium | reverse complement strand
ACCATGCCCTGTGCAATCTGCGACTGCCAAAATTAGTTTTTCGTTCAGAATGGTTTGATTATCAATGGTTTGTGGATTTCTTACTTGCGAAAACCAATAAAAATCGCCTGAAACAATATCTCTTGGTTTAAAAAACACAAAAGAATCAGGAAAATATTTTGCCAATTCGTCAGCCGAAGGCAACATTGCCGTTTGAATCCGTTTGGCATAGTTGATGCTTGCCGTAATGTCTTCATTTTTTTTCTCGATTTCTGCTTTTTGAAGGCTTAATTGTTCATTTGTTTTTTTGCGTTGTTGGTTACTTCTGAACATAAAAGCCACCAAAATGATAAAGAAGATAGCTACTCCGATGGCAAAATTATTCTGTAAATCTTTCATTTCTAATTCTTCTTCTCTAATTTTTTTGTCTCGTTCCAAAAGTTCTATTTGTGCTTGTTTTTTGGTATTTTCGATGTCATTTTGCAAAATTGCTACCTTTTTTTCAGTTTCTTCACCCTCCAAACTGTCTTTGGTAATGGTATAAATTTTATAAAATTCAAAGGCTTTTGCATAATCTTTTAGATTTTCATGAATGTTGGAAAGCCCGAAAGAAGCCACTTTTACAGTTTCTTTTAAGCCATGATTTTGGCTAGAATCTAAGGCTTGTTTATAATAATTAATTGCCTTTTGTAGCTGTTTTTGTTTGACATAAATGTCTGCCAATGAAATACTGTTTTTGGCAATATATTCCAAATGATTGAGTCTCAAAGAAATTTCTAAACTTTTGTTGATGCTGTCTATAGCTTGTTCAAACTTTTCTTGTTTGGCAAAAATTGTCCCAATATTGTACAAATTAACTTCTTGTTGGCGTATTTGTAGGTCTTCTAAGCGTTTGTTTCCTTTTTCATGATTAATTTTAAGTGCTTGATGTATATAATCTAATGCCAGAGAGTCTTGATTTTGTTGCATATATACCTCGCCAATATTGTTTAGTGCGCTTGCAATTCGTTCACGCAAATTAATTTCCTTAAAAATTGCTAAGGATTTGGCGTAATATTCTAATGCTTTTTCGTTGTTATTTTGGCTCGCATAAAGCCTGCCCATGTTGTTGGTCAAAGTTCCTACGCCTGCTTTGTCTTTCATTTCTTCATAAACTCTAATTCCGTAGGTCAAATATCTGACGGCTTGCGCATAATTTCCTTGAATCCGATAAATATTTCCCAAAGCTCGGCAAGCCTGCCCAACTCCTCTGTTGTAAGCAAGTGTTTCTGATAATTGAAAAGCCTCTTCTCCATATTTTTTGCAAAGTTCTGGATTTACTGTAAAATAAGCGCCGCCAATAGCATTTAGTATTAACACTCGATTGGTATCTGCGGGCATGGTTTCGAGCAGCTTTTTTAAACTATCTGTATAAATAATAAAACGATCTCGAAGTTCTTGGGCAGTTTGCGCAAAAACCAAATTTGAAATAAATATAAATGAAATGAATAATATTTTTTTCATAAATTTTTCTAAGTAATTATGCACAATTATCCGACACCTCGAATCGAAAGTGTCTGATAAATCTGATTATCAAGGAGTTACTTAATAAAATAATCATAACTAATTTTAATTGAATACTTAGTACAAATTATTTTCCATTTTTTAGAAAATAAGCAAAAATACTTCAAATCTAAAAAATTAAAGTTTTAAAATAATTAAAATTTTCTGTTGTGAATAAAAACACAAAATCATAATTATTTGTTTCATTTGCAATATATTTTAAAAAATTTAAAATCATGAAGTCTTTTTTTTCTAAAATATTAATTTCTTTTGCTTTGTTAATGGTCAAATTTTACCAAATTTTTATTAGTCCACTCAAACCGCCAACTTGTCGTTATATGCCAACTTGTTCGGCTTATATGGTTGAATCTATCAAAAAACATGGTATAAAAGGCATTTGGCTTGGCATCAAACGCTTGGGGCGTTGTCATCCTTGGGGTGGACACGGGCATGATCCTGTGCCATAAAGAGTACCAATTTTAAGACAATTTATTATAAATATTTTAACAAAAAGAGACCATTAACCATACACTGGTACAATTAAAGTGATTTACAAAAATAGCTACAACTTATTGATTATTCATTAAATTTCTCTTGATTTTTAAAAACATTTTTGAGAAATTGACTACAAAAAAATAAAAAAGTCAGGTTTTACAAATGTTCATTCATATTAATTTTGGTAGCATTTTTGGCAGGAACAACCGCCGCCGCAATCGTTATCAACAGCATAATCAGGCAAACATAAACAAAATCAGTCCAAATAATTTTGACAGGATACGCCAAAAAAATGTTAATTTCAGAACCAAAACCCGCAAAACCATATTCTTGTTGAAAATGAGAAACCACCAACAAAAACGCCAAACCCATCAACAAACCCAAAGTACAACCCACAAAAGCAATGAGTCCGCCTTCGAACAAAAATATTTTTCTTAACAAATTTTTGCTTGCCCCAAAAGACTGCAAAATGGCAATGTCTTTTTTCTTTTCGATCACCAACATTGCCAAAGAAAAGAAAATATTAAAAGACGCAATTCCCAAAATCATAGAAAAAACCAAATAGACAAAAAGTCGTTCAATTTTTACAGCTCGCAAAACCTGCGCCTGCTGTTCTTCTATGTTTTTGATGTAAAAATCGTTGCCGAACAAATCCATTAATTGTTTTTGCACCTCGCCAACCACATTTGGATTCGTGCAAGCAATTTCCAAAGAAGTTCGTTTATTTCCGTATTGCATCAGGCGGTTTGCAAATTCCAAAGGTACAAGTACATGGTTATTGTCGAATTGCTGATCCACGCCCAGCACGCCCACAGGCATAATTTGCTCCTGAATAAATGCTTTTGAAGGGTCTAATTCTATCTCTTTTTGTTTGCGAGGATACCAAAAAATCAGTGGCGTAAAATCGGTTTTTAGGGAAATAGAAAGCAAAGATTGCACACCAAAACCAAGCAAAGCAAACATTTTATTGCCTTCGATGAGCTTAAATTCGCCTGAAATGAGTCGAGATCGCAAATCGTATTGTTGATCAAAATTATTGCTGACCCCTTTCACATTAACCGCCATCTGTGCGTTGTCATAACGCAAAAGTGCATTGTCTTCGATCACTTCTGTAACTTCCTTTAAATCAGGAATTTGCTTGATTTGATTTGCCATTGAATCGCTAAAAACAAAAGACTTTCCGCGTTTGGCAACCATCTGAATTTGAGGGTGATAGGCAGAATAGAGTTTGACAGTGAGATCTTCCATGCCATTAAAAACCGAAAGTACGACAATCAAAGCAAGCGTTCCAACCGCTACTCCTACCATAGAAATCAGGGCGACCCAATTAATAAAGTTTTGTTTTTTCTTGGAAAAAAAATATTTTCGGGCAATAAAAAATGAAAGATTCAAGGTTTTCGGGTTTAAAATTTACTCAAAAAAACCGTTTGGCAAGGCTTTCAACCATTGCCAACGGAGTAAAATTTTTATTTTTTATCTAAAAAGAAACTAAACGTATCTCCTCGCAAACCCAAACGGATCGTTTCCAAAGGAATTGCCTCTGCGGGTGCAATATTACCCAAATTCACATTTGCTCCAATAAATTTGATAAACCAAACTTGTTGCGATTTTTGTGGGGCTTCCCAAATAATTCTGTCCACAGGTACTTGTGTCAAAATTTCTTCTACCAAACCAGATCGGACTTCGCCTGTAGAACGAAACAAACCTACTTCTCCGCTTTCCCTTGCCTCACCGATTACTTTCCAAGAACCTGCTTCCAATTCTGCATTCATTTGGCGAATCCATTTATAAGGCGGAATGATTTTTTCGGCATCTTTTGAGCCAACTTCCGAAAGTACGGTTACTTGTTTGGCAAGTTCATGGATATATTCGCATTTGAGTCCATGATCGAGTTCGATTGAGCCATCAGAAACTTCTGCGTGTTCGAGTTTGTATTTGTCTAACAAACGTTTGTAATCGTCAAATTGGTTTCTGACCAAAAACGCCTCAAACAACGTTCCGCCCAAATAAATAGGAATATTGGCAGATTTGTATAAATCTATTTTTTCTTGAAGTTTTGGGTAAACATAAGAAGTTGCCCAACCCAATTTTACAAGGTCAATATAATCGCCAGAAGTTTCGATCATATCTTCTACGCCACGCAAACTAAGTCCTTTATCCATAACCATAGTCATGCCGTCATTTCGGGGTTTTTGACTGCGATCTGGTATGTTATTGAGATGATAATTCATTTTTTATGTGTTTATAAAGATTTTCATTCTGAAAATCATGATTTTGGAGCAAAATTAAAATTTTTTACGCAAAAATTATTGTTTTACGAAAATTCGTTAATGAACTTGTATTGAAAGTCATATTGTCTGCCAAACTGCTTTAAAACAATTTTAGGAAAAAATGCGCAAAATTTATCAGAAATTAAATTTTTATCAAAACCAAAAAGACGATCATTTTAATACTTTCTGCTTATGTTTTAATACCATTCCTTAAAGCCTTTTCAAAAAACGAGTTATCAAATTGTAAGCACCTAGACAAATTAAATTGTAGCATAGACTTCAGTCTGTGCGTTTATAAGTTGTTGATAATCAGGCAAGCACAGAAAAAGTCTATGCTACAAAAATATACAAATAATCAAACTAAAATCTGTTCTATTTGGCTTGTTTTTACAACAAAGCCGCCCAAATTGCAAGCAAAGTCCCGATGGCAGTGGTTGCAGTGGCAATATATACCATAAATTTTTTCTTTGTGCTGGTGGCTACCGCACTAAACAAAACCGCCAACTGAAAAAATATTTCCGACAAATGATTGGTACTTGTCTTTTTTTCGATTTTGACATAGAGTTCTTCCGATTCTTTGGAAACCTGCTCCGCCTTTGTCTGTTCTTTGCTCAAACTATCCGACAAATTTTTATAATACTCAATTTTTGAATTAATGTAGCTAGAATCTTCAGCCTTTGAGTTTTCTATCTCCAAATTTAATTCATCAATTTCTACGTTATAATCCTGATTTTTTTGTTCGAGCGCATCATAAATTTCTGTTGCCTCTTGTGATTTTGACTCTGCGTCTGCGCGCAAATCATCGAGATTATTGCCGATAAATGTCGAAATTCCCAACATCACAGCCACAATAGCCGTAGAATTTTCAACAAAAATGGTTTCGAACAAAGATTTTGGTTCTTTTTCTTCTGACATAAAAAATAAAATTTTGATTAAAAAAATGTAACATAGCCTTTAGTCTGTATTTTTTTGAATTTGCAACGTAAAAACAAAAAAATCAATTCACTTTTCCTGCGCTTTCCAATAATTTTTGTGCAAAATCTAACATTTGGCTTTGCGGATTTTCTTTAATAAAATCTTCCAAATGTTTCTTGTAAATATCCAAATTTTGCGTTTTACCAACAGTCATTACCTTTAGGATTTTGATTTTATCCAAAAATTTGTTTTCAGGATATTTGATCAAAGCCTCGTCTAACAAGTTTTGCGTAGCCACAAAATCGTTTTTTTGGTACAAATCATAACATTTTTCGTAGATTTTTTCTACAGTTGCGTCATGTTGGTTGGTTTCTTGCACAAAATTTTTGTTGTCGAGCAATTTGGCAAACATGGTTTCGGCAAACTTTTCGCGCAATTCTTTGTCGTAACTATCTGATTTACAAGGCAGTAACAGTTTACAAACTTTGCCTAATTGGTACAATATTTCTGCCCTAAATCTACTTTTTGGAAATTCTTGATACAAACGTTCCAAATTTTTTCGGGCATTGTCGTATTCTTTAAAATCGTCTGCATACATTTTTGCCAAACTCAACAAACTGCTTTGCAAACTATCCAAAAGGGCATTTTTTCTGTCTTCTGTGTTTGGCACTTCTTTTAGGCGCGCGGCTACGGTTTTGACTGAGGCGTATTTATCTTTTTTGACTTCTTTCTTAACTTCCTGATTTTCATTGACTTGAACTGCCACATTTTGCGCCACTCTTTGTTTGTCTGCCCTGCGCCAATGGTCTTCTAGAGGTCTGTTTCCCCATTCTCTAAAAAAATAGGATTTTCCAAAATTTACCAATTCATTTTGATAAAAATAAAATTTCGATTTGCTTTCACTTTTGGCTTGTGCAGGTTTTTGGGATTGTCGGGTTTTGTAAGCCTCTTCTAATTTGTCCAGATCGGCTTTTTCGCCTTCCATTTCTTGGCGCAAAATTTCTTTGGCATCGGCTGTGTCCATTGCAGAAAGTTTTAACAATTTATCCGCTTTTTTTACTGCCAAATAATATTTTGCAAATTTAGACATGAGTTTAGATTTGGTTTTGATTTCCTCAAAATAATCCATATTTGGCTTAATTAATTGCGCTGAACTGTCGTAATAAGTTGCCGCTTTTTCGTATTTTTGATATTTTTCTTCATAAATTTTTCCAAACAAACGGTAAGTATATGCCCGCTGTGCCTCATTTCCTTGACTTGCAAACAAAGATTCGGACAAAAAATCGAGGGCTTCTGGTACATGGTTTTGTTTGAGTTCGAAACTAGCCAAATCGTAATAAATTTTGTCTTTAAATTCCGCATTTTTTTCGTCTTCGAGCATGGCTACCAAGCCTCTTGCTACTTTTTTTGCCTCTTCGGGCTTGTCCGACACATCTAAGGTTTTGGCGGCGTTGAGTTGTGCATAAAAAAGCATATTGTCGTCTGGATTGGCATTTGCAACTGCCGAAAAATATTCGTAAGCCTTAGCATTTTGGTTCAAACGCATATAAATTTGGGCGCAAATATACATCATTCTGTTGCGTTCCTGCCTTTTTTTGATGTAAGGAATGGCTTTTTCGAGATATTTGGCAACATTTGCATAAGAATTTCTCAAACGGTAATAATGCGCCAAAGTAATATAAAAATCTTTTGAGTTTTCGGGACTGATTGGCGTAGGATCGGCTGCCATATATTGCGCCACGCCTTCTGCACTTTTAAAATCCTTTTTTTCGATAAAAGAACGCATCAAAAAAGAGAGAGCTTTATGGCGTGCATTTACGTCTGTGCTAGTCGAATTGACATATTTAAAAGTATTCAAGGCATTTCTGAAATCACCTAAATAAAGCCTTGCTTTCCCGATCAAAATATAGCTGTCGTCTGTCCAATCGCTAGTTTTGTGATTTTCGATGGCAATCGAGGCTTTTTCGATGGCATAATCCAAAGAAGTTTTGTGTGGCTTTGCCGTATTGGAATCCAAAGTATGTAAAACCTGCAAAACATTGTTAAAATCGTCATTATATTTGCCAAAAAGGGCAATTTCTACTTCGGTTATTTTTTCGTTTGCCAAAAAATAGGCATTAAAACGCGCCGTTGTATTGTGATAAAATTTGCAACCCGCCAACAACAGTAACAGACCCAAAAAAAGATTTTTCATAAATAAAATTGATTTCTTTTGCCAAAAATTTGCACAAAATACAGTATTTTTTAGGAATAAATCTTAATTTGCTTAAAAAAATATGATTTCCATAATTATTTGTCACAGAAACGCCAAATTATTGGCAGATGTTTCTCAAAATATTGCCCAAACTATTGGAGTTCCTCATGAAATTGTAGTTGTTGATAATTCTGAAAATAAATACGGAATTTGTCAAGCCTACAATTTTGGGGCAAGTCAAAGCAAATACGAAATTTTGTGTTTTTCGCATGAAGATTTGCTTTTTCATACGCAAAATTGGGGGCAAAAAGTTTTGCAAATATTTGAAAATCAACAAATTGGCTTATTGGGAGTGATCGGTTCTTGTGTTCATCCAAATGCACCTGCAGCTTGGTGGGATACAACCAAAGAATTTGTGCGCAGTCGAATTTTTCAAAGATACGAAAATAAAAATTCTGAAGAAATTACAAATAATCCCAAAAATGAAAGCCTGTCAAAAACTGTAACTGTTGATGGTTTGTGGTTTTGTTGCCCGAAAAAAGTTTGGCAAAAAAATCAATTTGATGCAAAAACTTTTACCGAATTTCATTTGTACGATCACGATTTTGCCTTGCAAATTTTTCAGAATTATGATGTTTGCATCACCCATGAAATTTTGATCGAGCATTTTTCTTTGGGAAATTTGAACCGATCTTGGCTAGAAAATATCATCAAATTTCATAAAAAATGGCAAAAAAAACTGCCCGTCAAAACCGCAAATATAGATTCTGAAAAGTTGGCGCAAATGACTTTTAGAATTACCCAAAACTTTACGGATCGTTTGATTGCAGGAAATTTTGACAAAAAAATAGTGTTACATTATGCCCTAAAATCCATTTTTATGCAACCTTTGAACAGACAAAACCGCTGGTTTATGGTGTATTTGTTTAAACAATATTTTCCTAAATTTTATGGGTTTTTGCGTGGAATGAAAAAATTATTTTTGTCAATATTAATAATTGTTTTTTTCTACTCTACATGATCATTTTTTTCTTTAAAAAATAAAAAGCCTAAATTTGTATCGACTAAAACAGAAAAATGGCTTTTTATTATGACCGAGATCATTCAATGCAAAATTAGCGAAATTATTGAAAAATCAAATTTAGCGAAGAGTCATTGTTGATGAATTAGATGCAATATTTATCTTCAAAAAATTTTTAAATTGTATAATTACACTAAACATTGCCAAAGCAAATATGAACAGAAGGAAATGTAGCCTAAAATCAGGTTGCAAAGTTGATAAGGCTTCGTTTTCCATGACTTTTTTAGTGAGTGCCAACGCGTAAAATCAAGCAACAAATTTGAGATCAAAATTGCAAAATATTGTTTGCAAAGCCAATAAAGAAGAAATTGATCTTGTGTACACACAGGCAATGGCATCAGCAAAAAAATAGTCCACATACATAGAAGCGCCTTTGAATTTGTGGATCAGAAAAAAAATTGAGTTCGTAAACATATCTTTTGGAAAATTTAAAAATTCCAAAATATTGATTTTACAAATAAGTCTGAATAATATGATGCCAAACGCCTAAAATCTCTCGCAAATCGGTATAAACTCGGTTATCGATGTAAAAAACATTGTTTTCGAAACGCAAAAATTTCCATTCTACGCCATCTGTGGCACAACCATACAAAATAGGAAAGTTCTTACCTTCCATTTCATTAAACAATTTTGCACCATAAAGTTGGGCGGCGCATTGGGCGATTCCGTAGTCCATATCTTCGTCTTTTGCCTCGACAAGCGAAATAATAGGCGATTCTAAATAGGCACTTTGCGGAATAAAAGTAAAGAAAAAATCACATTCGCCTGACAAATCTCTATCACTATCCACAGGCAAATCTTCCCCTGAAAATAACGTAATGTTATCCTCAAATAATTTGGCAATTTCGACCAAAATAGGCGAAACTATCCGTTCCGATTTTACTTTTTCGTTGCGAAGAGGGACTAATTTGGCATATTCTAAGGTATTTAAAAGCCATAAACTTGGCTCTTTAGGCGTAATTTGGCTAAAAAGTCCCTGCCTTTTGGCATACAAGCCAAACTTTTTAGTAACCTGTTCTATTTTTTTATAATTACTGTATCCCATAAAAATAGTATTTTCGTTGTTGCAAAGATACGAAAAAATCTGTAAC
>RDXG01000330.1 GCA_004292785.1 Bacteroidota bacterium | reverse complement strand
CTATTTTGCGAATAAAAGACAACAACATTTTAATTGACGAATTGACTACTTTATGCGGGATTCCTGCGCAGGCTTTGGCGTACAAACTCGGCAACCGCAATGCAATAGAATGGGTTTTGGATCAATACAAACCTTATAAATCAGACGACAAAACAATTCAAGCAAATTTTAATAACTACAATTTTGCAGATTTCAAAGAAGAAATTATCGATTTGTTGCAAAAAGTTTGCTTGGTGAGTGTAGAAACAATGCGAATTTTGGAGGAATTGTAAAATCTAGTAGTTTTTTATAGCATAAATTTCATGTGTTTGTCTTAATTTACAACAAAATATTTATTTTTGTCGTTCTAATCAAAAAACGCTAAATTATGAAACTAAAATTATTCATTATCGGAATTGCATTTTTGGGCATGACCTCTTGCGCATATAAAAGTTGCCCTACTTATGCCAAAAACGTTAAAAATGTAGAAAAAACTAATCTTTCTTCAAAAAGAAGTTAGGCAAAATAATATCTGAACAAGATTTGCAAAATTAAACAAAATATTGCGAATCTTTTTAAGATATTTTCACATTTTTTTTTTGCAAGTTTATTTTTTATTATATATCTTGCATAAGTTTTCAAAATCACACATTTATTTCAATGAAAGGTAAAGTTAAGTTTTTTAATGAATCAAAAGGCTATGGTTTTATCAAAATCGATGGCTCTAATGAAGAAGTTTTCGTTCATATCACAGGTTTAATTGACGAAATCCGCACTGATGACTCTGTTTCTTTTGATGTTGTAGAGGGAAAAAGAATGATCCAAGGCAAAAAAGGTTTGAATGCGATCAATGTTAAATTGGCATAAATTTTTGTCAATTTGATAGAGTATAGTGCTTGTTCCCTTTTAAACCTCTCCATTCAGAGAGGTTTTTTTATTTTCTAAGATTAAAATTCAGTTAATTTCTAAGGCTTCATTTGTATTTCCTTTAAAACTTTTTTTGCATAATTTATCATTTTTGCATACTTTTGGACTTTCATTTTAGAAATTCAAAATCGTATGTTAAGCAATTTGCTGATCAAAAATTATGTCTTGATTGAAAATCTGGAAATACAACCTTCAGAATCTTTAAACATCATTACAGGCGAAACAGGGGCAGGAAAGTCCATCATTCTTGGAGCTTTGGGCTTACTTTTGGGCAATAGAGCCGATACCAAAATTTTGTTTCACCAAAACGAAAAATGTATCATTGAGGGTGAATTTAAGATCGAAAACCCAGAAATTCGACCTATTTTTGAACAAGAAGACCTCGATTTTGATCCAAATTGCACCATTCGCAGAGAAATTAGCCCTAACGGAAAAACTAGAGCTTTTATTAATGACACTCCTGTCAATTTGCCAACACTCAAAAATATTGCCAATCGTTTGGTTGATATTCATTCGCAGCACGACACACTTTTGCTCGAAACCAATGAATTTCAGTTAAAAATTGTAGATATTTATGCACAAAATCAGCAAATTTATCAAGCGTATTTATTGGTTTACAGACAATTTTTGACTGCTGAGCGCGAATACGAAAAGCTAAAAAAAGAAATTGCAGATTATTTGCAAGAGTTTGATTACAACCATTATTTGCTAGACGAATTGTTAAAAGCAAATTTGGACAGCTTGGATCAAGACGATTTGGAAGAACAATTATCCATGCTCGAAAACGTGGAAAATATCAAAGTACAAATCAATGCGGTACTTTATCAACTCACGCAATCTGAATATAGTGCAGAAGAAAGTTTGCGTCAAGCAAAAAACACTTTAAACTCAATTACTTCATTTTCAAAGACTTATGAAAGTTTAGGGGAACGTTTGGGAAGTGTTTTTATTGAAATTCGTGATATTATTTCCGAACTCGAAAGCGAAGAAGAAGGCTTATATTTTGATGGCGAAAAATTCCAATATGTTCAAAATCAATTAGATGCTCTTTACAAATTGCAAAAAAAGCACAATGTAGAATCTTTGGCTGAACTTAGAAAAATACAAGCCGATTTGCAAATTAAAGTAGAAAAAGTCAGCAATTCGGACATGGAATTGGAGGAATTAAGGCTAAAAAAGGAAAAAATTTATTCAGAATTGCTTTTAGAAGCCCAAAAATTAACTGATTCTCGCCAGCAAACCATTCCAATTATCGAACAAGAGTTGGATCGTTTGTTGCGTTTTGTGGGCATTCCAGAACCGCAACTTTGTTTGCAACTTACAGCCGTAAAACCCGAACTTTCAGGTGCTGATCAGGTTAAATTTTTGTTTAGTGCCAATAGAGGAATTGCTCCGCAGGAACTTAAAAATGTAGCTTCTGGTGGCGAATTTGCAAGATTAATGCTTTGTATCAAGAGAATTTTGGCAGGAAAAACAGCTTTGCCAACCATTATTTTTGACGAAATTGACACAGGAATTTCAGGTGAAATTGCGATCAAAGTTGGAAAACTATTGCACGAAATGTCGAAGGAACATCAACTTTTGATAATCAGTCATTTGCCACAAACTGCTTCTATCAATGGTGCAAGCCACTATTTTGTGTACAAAGACAATTCTACGGGCAGAACAATTAGTCGTGTCAAAAAATTAAGCAAAGACGAAAGAGTTTCAGAAATTGCACAAATGATCGGCGGGCATAATCCTAGCAATACTGCTATGAAAAGTGCAAAAGAATTACTAGAAATGTACTAATATTTTTCAGATTAAAAATGATAAAAACAGCAGTAATTTTGGCGGCAGGCATGGGAACTCGCCTTAAAGAACGCACCAAACTCATTCCCAAAGGCTTTTTGGAACTCAACGGAATCACATTGATTGAACGTTCCATCAAAAATTTGTTAGCCGAAGGCATAGAAAAAATAGTCATTGGCACAGGACACGCCAGCGAATATTATGAAGAATTGGCAACAAAATATCCGCAAATGCTGTGTGTAAAAAACCCAATTTACTACGAAACAGGTAGTCTTTACACACTTTTTGGCTTAAAAAATTACCTAGATTCCGATTTTTTGTTGCTTGAATCCGATTTGTTATACCAAAAAAATGGATTAAGCAAAATTATTAAGCATACTGAAAAAACGGTAATTTTGGCAAGCGGAATGACTCATTCTAATGACGAGGTTTTTATTGAAACCGATGAAAATCATTTTTTGCGAGCCATGTCCAAAAAACCAGAGGAATTGAATAAAATAGATGCCGAATTGACAGGAATCAATAAAATTTCGAGGCAAACTTTCGAAAAAATGATTGATTTTGCAAAATTAGAGTTTTCCAAAGGAAATCAACACATTCATTATGAAGATGCTTTTGTAGGGGTTTCTAGGCTAGAAAATATTTTTGTTTATCGTTTAGATGATTTTATTTGGTGCGAAATTGATGATGAAGACCATTTGAAAAGGGCTTTAGACAATATTTTGCCTCTCATTTTGCAAAAAGAAAAGTAAAGTTTAACGTTTGTCAATCATTAAACTTTGGCAAACGTTAAATTTTTAAAGCAATTACAGAAATATCATCACGTTGTTCTTCTTCGCCTTTAAATTCGTCGAGTATGTACAAAAGATTTTCTTTTTGTGCAGATAATGGTAATTTTTTTGATCCATTAATGGCTTCTATAAACCTTTTTTTCCCAAATCGGTTTCTTTTTGAGTCATTTTGATCAGAAAAACCGTCTGAAGTAATGTATAATAAATCTCCTGTTTCTAAGCGTAAGTATTCATTATTAAAATCGAATCTGGTTTTGCGTAATTTTCCACCAATTCCTTGTTTATCTCCCTTGATTTCTTCCAGTTTTGAGCCTTTGCTATACAACAAAGACAATTTTGCAGCAGCAAAAGTCAATAAGGTTTCCTCTTTTGTTTTTTTGAAATAACAGATCGCAATTTCCATACCGTCATCATTTTTGTCGTCTTCTTGTTTGAGCATATTTCTTACGCCTGCGTGCAAATTTTTTAAGATTTTGGCGGGGTCTGTAATTTTTTTGATCCGTATAATTTCGTGTAGCAAAGTGCTTCCTACCATAGACATAAAAGCCCCAGGAACGCCATGCCCTGTGCAATCCGCTAAGGCAAGCACATATTCATTTATTGTTTCAGAAGAGCTGTAAATAATGGGCGAAAACCAATAAAAATCACCAGAAACCACATCTTTAGGTAAATAAATAATAAAAGACTCTTGACAAATTGCTTGAAAAGAACTTTGATCGGGCAAAATTACGCTTTGAATTCTTTGGGCATAATGTATGCTCGCATTTATTTTTTCGTACAAATTTTCCAGATTACTTTTCTGAAAAACAATGAGTTCATGTTGTTCGGCAAGGGTGTTGTTGGTCGCAATTAGGGTTTCTTGTTGTTGTTGCATTTCTTCTTGTTGGCTCATAATTTCCTGATTTTGTTGCGAAAGTTCTTCTCTTTGCTCCAAAATTTCTCGGTTTCTGTTTTCCAACAAACTATTTGCTTTCTTTTGTTGCTTAAAACTTCTCATCAAAGCCACAATAAATAATAAAAACAATAAAAAACCAACAATAAATGCGTTTCTTTGTAGATTTACATTCCTTACTTCCTCGTCTTTTAGTTTGGATTCCTTTTCGATGATTTCAATTTGTTTTTGTTTTTTTTCCAAATCATAACCTGTCTGCAAATTATTGACCACCTTGTCCTTGTCCAAACTATACAAACTGTCTTTCATGGCAGTAGCTAATTTGTAATATTCTAAGGCAGCTTTAGAATCCGTTTTTTCATAAATTTCAGCCATCAAAGAAGCTGCATCTTTGATACGTTCCTTCGCCCCAATTTTTTTGCCTATTTCCAAAGATTGTTTGGCATAGTTGAGTGCTTTTTCGTGATTTTTTTCTGTTTTATAAAACAGTGCCATATTCTTTAAAACTCCTGCGGCTCCAAACTCGTCTTTAATTTTGATAAAAATTTCAAGAGCTTGTTCATAATTTTGTAAACATTCTTGTCTTTTATTCAATTTTATTCTACATTCTCCCAAATAATTGAGTGTTCTTGCAGAAATTTGCCAATAATTCCTGTGTGCAATTCCAGCCCTATTTTTACTTTTTTCATTGATTTCTAAAGTTTTTGCAAAATAGTTAAGTGCGTCTGAATGTTTGCCCTCTTTTTGGTAAAGCACTCCAATATTGTTCAAATTATATCGCAAAAGATCATAATTTTCGAGAGCAGCATTAATTTCTAAGGCTTTGTTGTAATATTCTAATGCTTTTGGGTAATTTTCCTGATCTGCATAAATTGTTCCTATGTTCCCCATAGCACGCGCTATGCCTTCTTTATTGTTAACTTGCTCTAAAATTTTAAGAGACTCAAAATAATTTTGTAAACTAATGGTATAACTACCTAAATCTGCGTATGTATTTCCTAAATTATTATAAGTACGTGCCAAAAGACTTTTATCAGGTAATAATTTTCGGATTTCAAGAGATTTATAATTATTTTCCAAACTCAAAGCGTAGTTTCCTCTTCTTCTGTAAATGGTGCCTAAATCGTAATAAACATTACCTAATCCTTGCTGAAAACCTATTTTTTGGCAAAAATCAAGGCATTGTTGGGCATATTGCAAGGTCAATTTAGGATCAATTTCTACATATTCCCACAATAACTCATTCATGAGCAAAGCCTTTGCAGTATCCACTTGGGCATTTCGAAGCAAAGATTTCAAACTATCTATCTTTATCTTTGTCTTAGCATCTTGAGCAAAAATAAAAGATGTAAGCAATAGAAAACAAAAGCAAAAATAAATTTTTTTCATTGAGTAATTTTTTTTTTGCAGAAATACAAATTTATAGTTTTTTTTTTATTTATTTTATGATTAACAATAAAAAAAAACTTTTTAATCATTTTATCCAAAAATTTAACATTTAAGAGCAAATTTTTGCTATTTATCTCAAAAAATAGAGCAAAAAACATAGACTTTTATCTTGCTTGAAAAAATAACAAAATCAATTTTAATTAAAATTTAGAAAATCAAATAATAAAATATTAATTTTGAAGTTATTTAGAAAGCGTTGATCTTTTGGTTAAATTTTGATCAAAAAATAAAAATAGCTTTGTTAAGAAACCAAAAACTCATTCATTTGCGTTAAATAATGCAAAGATGTATCTATTCCATAAAAAATACTTTTAGTTATGAATCACATAAAAAAATTGATGTACGGCATTTCATTTTTTGTCTTGATGTCCGTATTATTGACAGGTTGCAAAGATAAAAAGCCAACCAGTTACGATCCAGGCGGTGCAAGCAGCACTACAGGCAGACAATATACCAGCAAAGAAGGCAAAGAAGGCACTTTTACTGTTCGAGATTTTAAAGGACAGCCTGAAGGACCTAACTTGGTGTATATCGAAGGTGGACGACACATTTTGGGAACTTTCGAAGAAGATTTGATGAGCATGGGCGACCATTTGGAAAGAACCGTTACGATTGCTTCTTTTTTCATGGACGAAACCGAAGTTGCCAACATTCACTGGTTAGAGTATTTGGCGGCAATTAAGGACACTGTTGATGAGCAAAAATTTAAGGCTGCCTTGCCTGATACTTTGGTTTGGGCGCAAGAATTGGCTTTCAACGATCCGTATATTGACCATTATTTCCGTTATCCAGGATTTAGGTTTTTCCCTGTGGTTGGAGTTTCTTGGAGACAAGCACAAGATTTTTCTCGTTGGAGAACTGATGCTGTAAACCAAACTTTGGCAATCAAAGGAGGAAATAAAGACGAAAAAGAAGCAGCAAAAGGCGGAGAAAGAATCCCGTTGGAATCTGGCGTAGTATTGCCACCTTACCGACTCCCAACAGAAGCAGAATGGGAATATGCCGCAAAAGCATTGGTAGGAACGGTTTATTTAGACGAAAATCAAGATTATCAACGAATTTATCCTTGGGACGGACACTCTTTGCGTAATCCTTACGGAAAACAAATGGGTTTTATGTTGGCTAACTACCGCAGAGGACGTGGAGATTATGCAGGTATTGCAGGCAAATTGAATGACGGCGCAATGATCACAGAATGGATTTATGCCTTCCCACCAAACGATTATGGTTTGTATAATATGTCGGGAAACGTAAACGAATGGGTAGAAGATATTTACAGACCATTGAGTCATCAAGGCGTGAGTGCTTTAAATCCTGTGCGTACAGATGGACAATATTTGGTAGATTCTGCCACGCGTATGTCCAATCCTAGACGTATCAAAGACCCTGGTGCAGGCATGGATCCAGGCGTAAAAGACCCTTCTGGTCGTGTCAATACGTTTTATGATCAAGTGAATACACAAAATCCTGGCGGTACAACTTTGGTCGGCGACAATGTGAGGGTTTACAAAGGCGGTTCTTGGTCAGATGGAGCATATTGGTTATCACCTGGAACAAGACGTTATTTGGAACAAGACTCGGCTACTTCAACCATCGGTTTCCGTTGTGCGATGATCAGAGCTGGTACAAATCACTAAAATTTTGTTTGTAAAAATAAAAAATAAAATCATAAATTTAATCCTTGTGAAAGTTTCAAAAACTTTTGCAAGGATTTTTTTCTGTTAAATTAAGTTATTTTCTTAAATTGTTAAATTAAAGTAGCATTTTTTACTAAATTGCAACGTTTTTCGCAATTCAAATTTCATGAAAGAAGGTTTAGACTTACAAAATATTCCTCATCACATTGCGGTCATCATGGACGGCAACGGCAGATGGGCAAAGAAAAAAGGAGCAGCTCGCATTTTTGGGCATCGAAACGCCATTCAAGCGGTGCGCGAAATATCGGAAGGAGCAGCAGAATTGGGCGTGAAATTCTTGACTTTGTATGCTTTTTCGACAGAAAATTGGAATAGACCCAAAGAAGAAGTAAACGCTTTGATGCAGTTGTTGGTGGCAACCATTACAGGCGAAATTAAAACCTTAAACAAAAATAATATTCGTTTGAGTATGATCGGGGATTTGCAAGTGATGCCAAAAAATTGCCAAGAAAGCCTTTCAGAAGCCATGAAACAAACGAGTAAAAATACAGGAATGACCTTAATTTTGGCGTTGAGTTACAGCGGAAGGTGGGAAATTTTGAAGGCAGTCCGAGCCATTGCTGAAGATGTGAAAAATAATCTTTTAGAATCTACGCAAATCAATGACGAATTATTTGCCAAATATTTGAATACAGATAACATTCCTGATCCAGAGTTGATCATCAGGACTAGCGGAGAAATGAGAATTAGTAATTTTTTGCTGTGGCAAATTGCTTATTCCGAATTTTTCTTTACAGACGTTTTGTGGCCCGATTTCCGAAAAGAACATTTGTACCAAGCACTTTCAGATTACCAAAAAAGAGAAAGACGTTTTGGCAAAACCAGCGAACAAGTTAAAATTTGATCGCAACAAACAGTTTTTTTGTGGTTTGAAAATAAAAAATTAATTATCATTTTGAAATAAAAAATTATGTATAAAATTGTCATTTTTATTGGTTTGTTTCTGTTTTCTTTCACTGTTTGCGCCCAAATTAAGATCGGGCTTGGTGGCAACAAAACCAACAGCACCAACAATGCAAATAGTTCATCAGAAATTGATTATAACAATCCCAAAGACTATACCATTGCCGATATTACGGTTACAGGCGTGCAGTTTTTGAACAGTGCCACCATGATTTCCATGACGGGTTTGCGAGTTGGGGATAAAATCAAAATTCCTAGTGAAACGATCTCGAATGCCATCAGAAAATTGTGGAAACCAGGTTTGATTGGCGACGTGAAAATTAATGTAAGCAAAATTGAAGGCGAAAATGTGTTTTTGAATATTGCACTCAAAGAACGCCCAAGACTTTCGCGCTACGAATTTAAAGGCATTCCAAAAGGGCAAATTCAAACGCTTTCAGATAAAATCAAGTTGATCAGGGGCAGAATGATCAATGATGCGATGATCAAAAATACCCAAAATACCATCGAAAATTATTTTGCAGAAAAAGGTTTTAAAAATGTTGCTGTTAAAATTTCACAGCGTTTGGACACTGTTTCTTCGGCAAATAATTGGGTGTATTTGTTGATCAACGTAGATAAAAAAGAAAAGGTAAAAATTCATGACATCGAATTTGTGGGCGCGGAAAAAATGAAAAAATCTACTTTGTTGGGCAGAATGAAAAAAACAAAGATCAAAAATGCTTTCAGAATTTTTACCGCTTCCAAATTTATTAAAACCGAATTTGAAAAAGACAAAGAAAGCATCATCAAATATTACAATAAACAAGGTTACAGAAATGCTCTTATCGAATCGGATTGTGTTTACGTTCACGACAACGAAACGGTAAATATTCGTTTGAAAATTGTAGAAGGCAAGCAGTTTTTTTACAGAAAAATAAAATGGACAGGAAACTATGTTTATAACGAAAAACAACTTTCCGAAGTTTTGGGCATCGAAAAAGGCGACATTTATGACCCTGAAGATTTGGACAAACGTTTGAGTTATAACCCTGCGGGATCGGATATTAGTTCTTTGTATCAAGATGACGGTTATTTGTTTTTTAATATCCAACCCATTGAAATTCAAGTAGATGAGGACTCGGTTGACGTAGAAATGCGC
>RDXG01000329.1 GCA_004292785.1 Bacteroidota bacterium | reverse complement strand
GTTTACTTTGAAAGAACCATGTTTGTTATTTCCCAAAATAAAATTTTCATTCGGCTGAATGCTTGTGTTTGAATTTAGCGTAGCACAAGAAGTTAGAAATGCGCTTACAAGAAATATATAAAATAATTTTGCCATTTTCATAGATTTTTGTTTTTTCAACAAAAGGTTTCTTTTAAATGTTTTTAGATTTGAGAAACTTATTAAAATTTCTTTGTAATTTTGGCTATCATTTAGATAAAAAATTTATGCCCATAGCTGTTCGTTTCGAAAATATTTCCAAGCATTACAAATTAGGTTCGGTCAATAATCAGACTTTGAAAAATGATATTTTGGCTTTATTTGGCAAAAAAAAAGCCGTTGATCCCAACGATGAAGAATCGGTTTGGGCGTTGAAAAACATTAGTTTTGACATTGCCCAAGGCGAAGTTTTGGGAATTGTGGGCAAAAACGGCGCAGGAAAATCTACTTTGCTCAAAATTCTTTCCAAAATAACCGCACCAACCGAAGGAAGTATCAAAATTAAAGGCAGAATGGCAAGTTTGCTCGAAGTGGGAACAGGTTTTCATGCGGAATTGACAGGCAGAGAAAATATTTTTTTGAACGGCGCAATTTTGGGCATGAGCAAGCTCGAAGTCAAAAGCAAACTAGACGAAATTGTAGAATTTGCGGGAATTAGCAAGTATTTGGACACGCCTGTCAAAAGATATTCTTCAGGAATGTATGTCCGTTTGGGTTTTGCGGTGGCGGCGCATCTCGAACCCGAAGTTTTGATTGTCGATGAAGTCTTGGCTGTCGGCGATTACGAATTTCAGAAAAAAGCCATCGGGAAAATGCAAGATGTGGCAACCAGTGGCAGAACGGTGCTTTTTGTGAGCCACAACATGGACTCGGTGAGCAAATTGTGTACTTCTGCGGTCATTCTGAAAAACGGACAATTAACTTTTCAAGGAAACACGCAACAGGCAATTTCTATGTATTTGACCGAAGGTTTTAACGATAAAATTCAAGCAAATATCAACAAAAAAATGTATGTTGCCGATATTACTTCTTGCAACGAAAAGCTAGAATCCACCCAAGTTTTTGATTATTCCGACTCTATTTTTTTGCATATCAAATTGGTTATCAATGAGTTTGTGGAAGGAAACGTTTGGTTTGGGTTTAGAATTTTTAACGAAAGAGGCGTAGCGGTTTTTAATGCGCGTTTTGCTTTGAAAGATTATATCAACTCAAATAGCAAAGAAATTGAAATTTTATCAAAAATTCCTAGCCATTTGCTTATTTCTAGCCGATATTCTGTGTCGGAAGTAGCGATTTATGTACCAAATTTGTATAATATTGACTATCAAAAAGAAGTTACTGCTTTTAATCTTTTGGATACGGGAGCAGAATATGAGGGTTATAGCACCGAAAACGGTTGTGTTTTTGTGCCTTGCGAGTGGTCAATAATTGGAAAAAAATAAAGCTATAAGATTTTCAAAAACCTTATAGCCTAAAAACCTTATTTCATACCAGACCACTCTTTAATAGACTCTGTGTTCATTTTGATGTAATCGTTATTTTTTGCAGCCGTAGATTTTACCAAAGAAAGCTCTGCCGTTTTGATGGCTTCTTTGTAGTTTTTCATTTTTGCTTGAATCAACGATTTTGTACGAATCAACCAAAAAGCATCAGGATTAATTTCAACTGCTTTGTTGATCCATTCTAAGGCTTTGTTTAAATCTTTATCGTTATTGAAATAATAACTTGCAGCCGAAGAATAATTATTTGCCAAAGAAGCATTCGGATTTTTAGCAAAATCATCGATTTGTTTCATGATCGTTGCATCAATTTCGCTATCAATTTTGAAAATTGCTTTTGTGTTTTCCCAAGAAATTTCTACATCAGTAGAAGTATTTGTCAAATTTCCCAAAGAGATTGTAAAAGTTTGAACCATGTCATTGGTTTTCATAGGTTTTACTTTAAAACGCAAAGCATCATCGGATTCTTTATAGTCTGCTGTGCCTGTATTTGCGTTTTTGCTCAAAATCATTGTCCATTCATTTTCAGAAGGAATACTTAACAAAGCATATTCGCCTGCTTCCACTTTTTTGCCATCAATTATTACTGGCGTAGAAAATTTGAATTTGGTTGCGCCATTTGCACCTGTTCTCCACAAAGTATTGAAGGCAACGAGATCACCAAAAACTTTTCTGCCTTTTGAAGAAGGGCGAGAATAATTGACTGTAATGTCTGTTAAACCTACTTTTTGAGTCAAAGAAGCCGCAGGACTTGGCTGTGGAACTGTAATTTGTTGTGCAGCAATACTTCCAATAGCAAAGAAGAAAAGCGCAACACACATTAAAATTGATTTTTGCATTTGATTTGTAAAATTTTATTAATAACAGCACATGAACCAATACTTAAGTACAAAGTTCTTTTTTTTATAGAATTAATTAGATATTTAACAAAACTTAACGATATAAAACTGAAAACTTATCAAAATCTTTTATTTTTGCCAAAAAAAATTCTAATATTTGCCTTATATTCATTTGCTTTTCCAAAACCATGAACAATATAGAAAAAGTAAAAATTTTAGAACAAAAAAATGCCGAAGCCTTGCTTTTAGGCGGATCGGATCGAATTGATTCTCAACACAAAAAAGGCAAACTTTCGGCAAGAGAACGCATAGAATTATTGTTAGATGAAGGTTCTTTTGAGGAAATTGGCAAATTTGTCATGCACCGTTGCAAAGATTTTGGTTTAGATAAAGAATATTATCTTGGCGATGGAGTAGTTACAGGTTATGGCACGATCAACGGCAGAATGGTTTATGTTTTTTCGCAAGATTTTACGGTTTTGGGTGGTTCTTTGTCTGAAACCAATGCAGAAAAAATTTGTAAAATCATGGATTTAGCCATGAAAAATGGCGTTCCAATCATTGGTTTAAACGATTCTGGAGGAGCAAGGATTCAGGAAGGAGTCATGTCTTTGGGAGGTTATGCCGATATTTTTTACAGAAATACGCTTGCTTCGGGAGTTGTGCCACAAATTTCTGCCATTATGGGACCATGTGCAGGTGGGGCGGTTTATTCGCCTGCCATTACGGATTTTATTTTGATGGTCGAACAAACTTCTTATATGTTTGTAACGGGCCCAAATGTGGTAAAAACGGTTACGCATGAAGAAGTGAGTTCTGAAGAATTGGGTGGTGCAAGTACGCACAGCACCAAAAGTGGAGTTACGCATTTTTCTTGTGCAAACGAAGTGGAATGTATCCAAAATATTAAAAGATTGTTGCATTTTATTCCGCAAAATTGCGAGGAAATCGCGCCCGTTTATCCTTACGAAATTGCCAACGAAAACAGACCAGAATTAAACAATATCATTCCTGAAAACCCAAACCAACCTTATGATATGCGTGAAGTCATTGCTCATATTGTTGATGATGGCGAACATGGTTTTTTTGAAGTTCATAAAAATTATGCGGAAAATATTGTGGTTGGTTTTGCCAAAATTGCAGGCAGAAGTATTGGCATTGTGGGCAATCAGCCTGCGGTTTTGGCGGGAGTTTTGGACATTAAATCGAGTGTGAAAGCTGCGAGATTTGTTCGTTTTTGCGATTGTTTTAACATTCCTTTGTTGGTTTTGGTTGATGTACCAGGTTTTTTACCAGGAACAGATCAAGAATGGAATGGCGTAATTACAAACGGAGCAAAACTTTTGTATGCTTTTTGCGAGGCAACTGTTCCAAGAGTTACGGTTATTACCCGAAAAGCCTACGGTGGAGCTTATGACGTGATGAATTCCAAACACATTGGCGCAGACATGAATTATGCTTGGCCCACAGCCGAAATTGCGGTAATGGGAGCAAAGGGAGCTGCGGAAATTATTTTTAAAAGAGAAATTGCATCTGCTGAAAATCCAGAAGAAAAATTGGCTGAAAAAGTACAGGAATATACCGAAAAATTTACAAATCCTTATAGAGCTGCACACAGAGGCTATATTGACGAAGTAATCAAGCCTGAACAAACGCGCCAAAAATTGATCGCTGCTTTCAAAATTTTGGAAAATAAAGTAGATCATTTGCCTAAGAAAAAACATGGCAATGAGCCTTTGTAAATTTTAATCAAGAACTAACAGTTTTTAAAAAACTGTTAGTTCTTGTGTTGTGCTAAAAAAGGTTTGGTTTTTATTACCTCAAAAATTCCCTTAATGTTTCATATTCTGGTCCGCCTAAAAGATCCAAATTGCCTTGCGTTGCTTCTTTTATGGCTTCTCTGCATTTTTTTAATCGAGAAAGCATGGGTACAATCATTCTGTTGATGTGATTTACAAAATCGTATAAATCTTCTTCGCTGGTTGGAAGTTTATAGCCTTTTTTTTCGCCGAGACTGCTGCTGGCAATCAATACGCCTTGATCTCTCAATTTTGCAATCACTTTTGAACGAAAATATTGCTCACTTAAATGTTCGCCCTTACCAATTTTTATATGTGCCAAAATTTCTTTGGTTGGAATATAATCGTGTTGTTGGTAGGCTTTGGAATACAACAAAAACAATTTCATGCAATTAATTTGCTCTTTTTTTTCTCTAAAAAATCTATTGCCAACTCTTCGCCCAAATTTCTGATTATTCGGCTATAAAAACTACCATCATTATCATTGTCATTTTCTTCAATTTGATAGTTTAATTTGCTATCTCTTGGAAAAAAATTAAGACTAGTCAAACGATCTCGCAAAGAAAATAACATTTTATCATGATCTGTGCCTTCTTTGCTTTCGTCATAATGTCTGTTCAAAGTGCCTGCTATAAAACTTGACAACTGCAAAAAAACAGATTGTGACTTATCGGCAGCACTGAAATCAGTTTTATTAAAAAATTCAGGAATTTGATCTTTGGTAATGTACATTTTGAATTGTTGAGTAAAACTATGTCCCGCTTGATCATCTACGATCAAATGCAAATTTGGAAAGTTTCTAAACAATTCGTTGTAAATCAAACTATTCAAAAAGCCATAAAAAGACGGTTCATGCGTAAATCCTTCGCCTGATAATTGCTTCTTGTTAATGACTGTGGCATAAATATGAAAGTCCAAATTTGCAAATTCTTGCAAAATAAGCCTTCTTTTCATATAATCATCTCCAACTTGACTAGAAGAAAAAGCCTCTTGCCCAAAATATTTCTGCCTAATTTTGGTCAACTGTTCTTCTATATTTTGTTTTTCTTCGATGGAAACAATGATGCTGACCACAATAAAATGTGTTCCAAAATTGGCAAAATCAAAAGAACTACTTCCTGATTCTTGAACAAAAGCAAGTATATTTTTCATAGATTTTTTAATTATTTGTACCTCACCCTAAAAAGATGATGTCAGACTTATGTCGGACAGTTTTAAGTAATAGAGTATATTTATCAGACACCTTTGAGGTGTCCGATAAATATTTACTGAATTTTTATTTCAATCAATTTTACCTGATCGCAATTTGAGTAATTTCCTAATTTGTCAAAAGGCTGCCCATGTTGCGAAGCGTCATCCGAAATTACCGAGTCAATAGGAATTAAAAAATCAATTACTTTTACTTCCGTTCTGCGGTTTAACTGGTGATCAGGTTCGCTACAAAAAACATTGTCCGCACATTTGTTGGTTAGTTGATATTCGCCATAACCTTTTGCGGTAATTCTTTTTGGATCAATTCCGTTATCAATAATGTATTTGACAGAGGAAATGGCTCTGTTCGAAGACAAAGTTTCGTTATATTTAAAGCTACCACGCGAATCAGTATGCGATCCAAGTTCGACTTTAATATAAGTATGTTGTTTGAGAAATACAACCAATTCATCTAAAACTTTGGCAGCATCAGGGCGAATGTTGTATTTATCAAAGTCAAAATATAGGTTTTCGATGGCAAATTTGGTATTAATTTTAATTTTTTCCAATTCCAAAGGCGTTTCAGGACTAACTATTCCTGCAATAATTTTTCCTGAAATAATTTGGTTACAATCGGGCAAATATCCACGTTTTACGCCTTTGACCACATATTCAGAAATAGAATCCAAACAAATTCTATATTTTCCTTGCGCATCTGTAACTCGTTCATCTAGTTGTTGCGTTTTCTTGTTAAAAATAAAAACAGTTGCATTTTGGATCGGTTCTTTGGTTTCTTTATCCACCACCAAACCCTCATACTCTACGCATCTTGGGGCTTCTATTTCCAAAAATAACTCTACCACCAACTCGCCTTTTGCACTCAAAGGAATATCTATCGAAACCGTATCTGTGCCGTATGGCGTTTTTAAACCAACTACTCTGTATTCTTCTCCGCTGATTACATTAAAAATATGGTTTCCTGCAGTGTCCGAGAGTGCATGAGTTTGAAGGGTGCTGTCTTCTACGTGCCATAAATCCAAATCTGCCTCATTGATGTTAGAAACAATGGTATGTTCGGGATATTTTTTGAGTAATTTGATATTTGCACGCAATTTTACAGGGTGTGCAGGCAAAAAACGCACTTGATAAATATCATCATCACCGACTCCGCCTTTTCTGTTTGACGAAAAATAACCATAGCGTTTGTCCGCAGAAATAATCAAGCCAAAATCGTCTGAATTGGTATTTAATGGATAACCCAAATTTTTAACTTTATGATGCCATTTTTTGCTTTTGCTGTAAGTGGCAATAAACATATCCAAACCACCCAAACCGCCATGTCCATTCGAGGCAAAAAGTAAACTATGTTTGTGCGACAAAAAAGGAAACATTTCGTTGCCTTCCGTATTTACAGGTTTTCCAATATTTTTTAGATTTGTAAATTTACCGTTTTCAACATGGCATTTGTAAATATCTGTTCCGCCTTGTGCTTTTTCGTGAGGCATATCAGACGAGAAATACAAAGTTTTTTCGTCTTTGCTAATAGTCGGGTGTCCAACAGAATATTCGGGACTGTTGAAAGGAAGAGGCACAATATTAGTCCATTTGCCTTTTACTTTTTCGGCATAATACAAACTCAATTTTTGCACTTTATCACTACTTTTTTTTACTTTATTTTCATAAAAAGTATTTCTGGTAAAAACCATTTTTGTTCCACTATCAAAAACGCAAAGCGGTCCTTCGTGATATTCAGAATTGAGTTCCTCGTCAAAAAAGAATTTTGGTTCTTTGGGAATGCTATCTTTTTCTATTTCAGAATAATACAAATCCAAAAAATTGCTTTGATTCCATTCAAAAATGCTTTTTTTGCCACCTGAACGTTGCCTTGAAGATGCAAAAACAATTCCTTTTTCTACAAAAGCAGGACTAAAATCGGCTTCTGGCGAATTGACAGGAAAAATTTTGATTTTATACATATTCGAATCGGTAAGCATCATTTTCAAAGAATCGAGCTTATCAATTCTACTTTTTGATCTCGAATCTTTGCCTTTTGCCTTTTGATATTTTTTATACCAAATTTTTGCTTCCTCATATTTTTGGTTACTGGTCAATGCTTCGGCATAATGCAATAAATGTTGATCTTTTATAACGTGTTTGTGATGAATAATTTTTGAAAACCAAAGTTCACAATTTATAGGATCGTTGAGTTTTCTGTAACATTCGGCAGCTCTTAGTGCAGCATAGTGTTTGCTGGTGTCTTTCTGAAAAATGTCGATATACAATTCCAAAGCAGCCTTGTAAGAGTACAAATCGTATAAATCATTGGCTCTATTTTGCTGATTTTTAATTTTACTTGTCAATCCTCCGTTATGATCATGGTTTTCGTCTTGCGAAAAAGTAGGAAAAGACAAAATAAATAATGCAAAGATTAGGAATAATTTATTCATAAGAAAAAATTAATTAAGAAAACAGATTTAACATAGTTGGTATAAGCAAACAAATATAGTTATTTTGCACAAAAAGCAAATTTTTTATAAAAAAAAACCTTTAAAGCCCAAAGAGCAATAAAGGTAAAATGTATCAAAGCAATATAAAAAAATCAAAAATCTAAAAATATCTTGGCGTAATTACTTTTGCTTTTGAATAAGGCAGTTTGTAACTAAGCATAATTTCGTGAGAACCAAATTGTACTTTTTTCAAATCCGTTAAGGTTTTAAAATCATAAGAATAACCAACTTTGAGGTTATCCGTAAGTTGCATTTCTAAAATTGCACTAAAAGAGTCAAAAGAACGGTAGGACATACCCAGCCAAATAATTTCCTTGATCAACAAGTTTGCATTCATATCTAGCTGGATTGGCGCACCTTCCACAATTTTTAACAAAAAATTGGGCTTCAATTTTAATGCGTGTGTAAGTTCAAAAACCAAGCCCGAATAAATAAAATAGTGCTTGGCTTGTTTAGCTGAAGAACCTGAGGTATTTGTGCTGTAAGCATTATCACGTAGGCGAGGCATTGCCACTCCCAAATAAAAACGCTTGGTGTAGTAGTATAAACCAACCCCAAAGTTTGGCAAAAAAGATTGTACATCATCAGAGGTAAAATTTATGTCATTCAAATCTCTAACTTTTAGCTTGCTAAATTCAGAAGAAACATTCATTAAACTTGCTTGCAAACCCATTGACAAAGTTCCACCTTTTTTGAACTTAATCCGATAGGCGTAAGACAAATTTAGTCCTGTCTGCCTTGTAACTCCCAACTGATCGTTCACAATCATTAAACCGACTGCGGCACGTTGTTTGGGAATTGGCGTATGAATACTAAATGTTTGTGTGGAAGGCGCACCCTCCAAACTTACCCACTGCTGACGCAACAAAGCCGTCATGCTTAATCCTTCATGGCTGCCCGCATACGCAGGATTCAAAGCCAAACCGTTGAACATATATTGTGAATACATTGGGTCTTGCTGCGCAAAAAGCGATGAACACAATAAAGTCAAAATCATCGTTGAGTAGAGTTTGTTTTTCATTATTTTCTCTATTTTTGGCTTTGAATTACACAAATTAACGTTAATATTCAAAGCGATTAAAAAAAATTCGTTGATTAAAGGATTTTTCTAGTTTAACGTCTTAAAATGCTAGTTAAACAGACAAAATTAAGTTTGATTTTCAACTGTTAATTTGTTTCAAAATATTCAAAGATTTGATTTCGCCAAAATTTTCTAAATGAATCTGAAAAAAACGAATCAAATAGTTTAATAAAATACTGCGTGTTTTGCCATTCAATTTGACAAATGCCAAATAATTTCCTTGAATAATTTGATGCAATTTTTCGCTAAGTTCTTGATTGACTGTTATTCCTGAATCTTGTAATTGACTAAAAATTTCTGCTGACGATTCGATGGCAATGCCCAAAAAATGAGTCAAACCAAACAAAAATTGAATATGAAAATTCTCGTAGTCTGCCTCGCAATGATCCAAAAATAACAAACTTTGTTGAATAAATTGGAATAAATGATCATTTTTTTCTTCTTCTCTCAAACTTTTGCTCAACATTTCGACCAAAAACATGGCAATGCTTGTTTTTTTGATCTCAAAAGGAATCGATTGAAACGCCATTTCCAAACTCATTTCCTTAATTCTGTTTAAACCTGAAGGGCGGTTATAAACGACCAAATTGAGCATAGTCAGCGGTTGAAAAAATGCCATCGGATTGCTTTTGTTTTTGCTGCTGCGCGCTCCGTTTACCAAATAACTTTTCAAGCCAAATTCTTCGGTATATATTTTGACAATAACAGAAGTTTCGCGGTAACGAATAAAATCTAACACAATTCCTTTGGTTTTTTCGATCATTTTTGAGTTTTTTTAATAGGTTTTAGTCATATCCGAAGGAATACAAAGAATAAAATCCGCCAAATTTTTGTTCTTTTCTTCAAATTTTTCTACGTCAATTTGCTGAACAGACGAAATGGTCAAAACTTTTAAATCGGGATTATATTTTTTCAAATACCAAACAATTCCCTCAAAATTATCAGAATGAAATGAGCCATTAAAATGCAAAATGGTCTTTCCTTTTTTCCAATGTTGCGAAATTCTGTACGCCATCGTTGCATCTTTAAGTGCCTGTGCATAAACAATATTAGTAGCATTTGCACTGTGTTCGCCCATCATGGTAGCCATTTTTTTGTAATTTGGCAAATTTACATCTACTTCAATAGGCAAAGGCGGAAGAAAATTTTTGGCTTTTTCGTCTAATTTATTACTCAAAGATTCCAAACCTTCGCTTGCCACCAAACTCGCATAACGGCGCGGAACATTAGACGCAACAAAGTCTAAAACATTGTTTTTGGCAAATTCTATGAGTGGTTTATAATCTGTTTTGTAATTGTTCCAAAGTTTAGACTCGTTTTCAAAATTCGAAGCCTTAATGATTCCTTTCAAAAATTCGTCGATAACTAATTGATTATCAGCTTCAAACATTTCGGCAGCCAAAACTAAATTTTGCTTTTTGTTGGCGTACAAATCTTTTGTAATTTGCAACTCCAACCAATGACAAATTGGATTGTCGTGAAATTCGCCAAATAAAACTACATCAGCTTTTTCACTTGCTTTGATCAAATTCGAATATTTGGACAATTCTCCATTTGAATTATAAAGCAAATACGCAGGTTTGTCGGATTTCATAGCACAAAAAATAATGCAAAAAACGATAAATAATAATTTTTTCATAAAAATAAAAAATAGATTTACACAAAATTAGTTTTTTTTAATAAATTTTCAGATTAAAATCTATTTTTTATGTACTTTTGTAGAAACAAAAATGATTACCATGCAATTCGCAGATATAAAAAATGACATTGCTTTTCGTAAAATTTTTGGCAATGAAAACAAAAAAGAAATTCTCATTTCTTTCCTAAATGCTGTGTTAAAATTGGAAGGAAATCAACAAATTTCTTGGGTTGAAATTCTGAATCCCTATCAAGTTCCGATAGTTTTGGGTGCAAAATCAACGATTTTAGACGTAAAAGCAAAAGACAAGGCAGGCAAGGAATACATTGTCGAAATGCAGGTTACAGAAAAAATTGGTTTTGCCAAAAGAGTAGTTTATTATACTTCCAAAAGCTATTCTTCGCAACTCAATGTTGGTGAGGCTTATGGCAAATTAAAACCTACTATTTTTATAGGCATTTTAAATTTTGAATTTCTGGAAAGCGAAAGTTATCTGTCCCGACATTTAATTTTAGATGCAGACACTCAAGAACACAAATTAAAAGATTTGGATTTTAACTTTATCGAATTGCCAAAATTCAATAAAAAGGAAGAAGAATTGAAAACTTTGGTCGAAAAATGGGTGTTTTTCATTAAAAATGCAGAAAATTTGACCGTTTTACCTCAAAATTTAGATGATGAAGGCTTAAAATCGGCTTATACAGAAGCAGATCGGCATTTGTGGACAAAAAAAGAATTGGCAGCTTACGAATACGCCCAAATGCGCGAAACTGACGAAAAAGCTAGGGAAATGTTTGTGCTGGAAAAAGGGAAACATAACAAACAGATTGAAGTTGCAACAAAAGCAATTAGAAAAGGCTTTGACAATGAAACCATCGCAGATTTGACCGATTTGAATATGGAACAAATAGAAAAATTGCGTAAGGAAACAAAATAAAAACAAAAAAATGTTTGCACAAAAACTCATTCATTGGTACGAAATTCATAAACGAGATTTGCCTTGGCGAAACATTAAAGATGCTTACAAAATTTGGCTGTCTGAAATTATTTTGCAGCAAACCAGAGTCCAGCAAGGAATGCCTTATTATTTGCGTTTCGTAGAAAATTTCCCAACCATTTCCGATTTGGCTTTGGCAAGCGAACAAGAAGTTTTAAGACTTTGGCAAGGACTCGGTTATTATTCGCGCGCACGCAATATGCACCACACCGCCAAACACATTCATGAAAATTTAAACGCTTTATTTCCAACTACTTACGAACAAATTTTGAAACTCAAAGGAGTTGGAGAATATACTGCTGCCGCCATTGCAAGTTTTGCTTTCGAGGAAAAAGTGGCGGTTTTAGATGGAAATGTGTTTAGGGTTTTATCGAGAGTTTTTGGAATTTGGGAAGACATTTTAAGCCATCAAGGAAAAAAGATATTTGCAAAAAAAGCAGCAGAATTGTTGCCCGATTCGCAGGTTTCTACTTATAATCAGGCAGTTATGGAATTTGGAGCTTTGCATTGCAAACCTGTCAATCCAAATTGCGAATTTTGTCCGTTTGCAGATCATTGTTTTGCTTTTCAGAACAACAAACAAAAAGAATTGCCTGTAAAAACAAAGAAAAGCAAAAGCAAAGAACGTAATTTTATGTTTTTTGTGATCGAATCAGAAAAAAAATTGATGCTTAAAGTCCGAAAAGAAGGCGATATTTGGCAGGGATTATTTGATTTTCCGAAGGCAGAGGAAAACGATATTTTTCAGGAAATGAAAGAAAAAATAGAAAAAGAAGAAATTTTATTTTTTTCGAATGAAAAAAAACTTACCTTAGCCGATACTAATTTGAGTTTTGAGTTGGTAAACGAGTCAAAAAATTACAAACATATTTTGACTCATCAAAAAATTTTCGCAAAATTTGTTCATCTTAAAGTGAATAAAAATTTATCGGAGATAATTTTACAAAAAACTGATTTACAGTTGTTTAGCGAAAAAGAAATTATATCTTTGCCAAAACCTAAATTAATTGTGAATTATTTAAACGATTATTTTTCGAAAAAATTTTAAAAAGATTTATACATTTGCAAATTAAACAAAAAAAATATAATTATGGTAAATAAAGTCATCTTATTAGGACGTTTAGGCAAAGACCCTGTTGTTCGCCGCACTGCTAACAATGTTGCAGTGGCAAGTTTTTCTATAGCTACTTCCGAAAAATACAAAGATAAAGACGGGAATAAGCAAGAAAAAACCGAATGGCATAACATTGTAATGTGGAATGCTTTGGCAGAAACTGCTGAAAAATACCTTAAAAAAGGCGGTTTGGTATACTTAGAAGGCAAAATGACCACTCGTAGTTACGAACAAGATGGCGTTACCAAATACACCACAGAAATTGTAGTAAATAATATGCAACTTATGGGAGACGGAAGCGCGTCAAACGCAAATAGAGGCGAAGTTCCTTTGCCACCTGAACCTGAAAACATGGGTCAAAAAACAGAAAAAACACAAACAAATTCTTCTAATACCAACACTGTAAATGAGGTAGTTGAAGATGATTTGCCCTTTTAAATTTACATTTTAATTTTTTTTACTAAACCTTTAAGGCATTGGACGAAAGTTATCTTTTACAAAATTTTTTGTTTATTCTCTTACAATCAGAGACAGGATTCACGACTTATGCGTCAGAAGCACTTGTTTTAATTCTTTTGCTTGTTTGTTCTGCTTTTATTTCAGCCTCTGAAGTTGCTTTTTTTGCATTAAGCAAACAGCAAATAGATGCTTGTAAGCGTGAAAATACTATTTCTGCAAAAAATTTGGTAAGTTTATTGGCAAATCACAAAGTGTTGTTAGCCACTATTTTGATCGTTAATAATTTGGTCAATATTAGTTTTGTAACGCTTTCTACTTTTATTATGCTCGATTTGATTGGCAATGATGCCGATCAAACCTTTGCAATTTCGGTTTTAACGTTTTTGACCACATTTGCAATCGTATTTTTTGGAGAAGTTTTGCCAAAAGTTTTTTCTAACCAATCGCCTTTGCGTGTGGCACTATTTTCTTCAAATGCTTTTGTTATTTTATGTAGTTTAGCCAAACCTTTGGCTTGGGTGCTGATTATCATTAGTAGTTTGGTGGAACGAAAAATTAAGAAAAAAGGCTATAAAGTTTCTGTTGATGAACTCAATGCTGCCGTAGAAATGACTACTGAAAGCGAAACCAGCGATGATCAAAAAGAACTCTTAAAGGGAATTGTGAATTTTGGGACAATTACTGTAAAGCAAATTATGCGTTCCCGAATGGATATTTCAGCCCTTGATGTACATCTCAATTTTCATGAACTTATTGAAAATATCAATGATTTTCGCTACTCACGCACCCCCGTTTACCACGAAACTTTGGATCATATCGAAGGAATTTTGTACATTAAAGACCTTATTCCTTACATTGATCGCGAAAAAGAATTTAAGTGGCAGGATTTAATCCGAAAAGAAACCTTTTTTATTCCTGAAAACAAAAAAATTGATTTGTTACTCAAAGATTTTCAAGAAAAAAGAGTTCACATGGCGGTTGTTGTAGATGAATATGGCGGAACTTCGGGTTTGATTACTTTGGAAGACATTAT
>RDXG01000328.1 GCA_004292785.1 Bacteroidota bacterium | reverse complement strand
GAAATTATCGAAAACTTGTCTGTGCTAACAGATTGTAAATTTGAGTTGATCGAGGGTAAAATTTACCCCAAAGAAGGCTCTGATCCTATTCCGCAAGCAATAATTGACTACATTTTAAGCCCAAATTTTGATATTTCTGAAATTCATAAAATTTATGATATGCCTAGAACTTCTATTTCTCACAGAAAACTGATTGCAAAAATCAATTTGATGATCGCAGATCAAATTAAACGTAGCGAATTCGGCTTTTATCTGAATGATATGACCGTAAAAGCTAAATTTTTGGGTTCATTTTTTGTCCCTGACATTACTTTTACGCTAGTTGAAGAAGAAATTTATGATGAAAATGGACATTTAGAAAATCCTTATTCGATTATTGAATTTTTGTCGCCTTCTACGGAACGAAAAGATAGAAATGAGAAAAAGGAAGACTTTTTGGCAAATGAAAGTTTACAAGAATACGTTTTAATTTCGCAAGATTGCTATAAAATTGAACAATTTTTGAGAGAAGGAATTTTTGAGAGAAGGACGAACCAAATGGATTACAAAAATCTATGATTCAGAAGATCAAACTTGCATTTTAACTGTTGGCGTAGAAATTAAATTGAAAGACTTGTATAAAAATATTAAATTATAAGGCTTTTTAAGCCCTATAATTTATTTTAACAAATTTTCGATTGCATCAACTACCTGCAATTCAGTTCTGCCACCTTGTTTTCGTGCTTCTTCAAAAAGTAGACTTGATGTTTTTAGTATTTTTTCTCCGCGATTTGTCTTTTCTTTTGTTAAAATTTCCAAAGCAAGTCCAGAAATAAGGCTTAAATTTTCAGATAATTTTTCCATTTCCCTTAAAGCAGGTGATTTTTTGCACAATTCGGCAATTTCAGCATGATTATTTTTCCAAAGAGCCAAATATTTCATGATTTCGGCTTTGTCGGCTTCGTTTGGTTTTTTCAAATAATTTTCGCTTAAAATTTTGAATTTTCGGGCGGCGGGAGCATCAGCATTGGCGGCATCTGCCATCAAAGTAAGCGGAGAAAGCATGGTATAAAGTTCACCTTTTGGGTTTCTGCTATATTTTTTCATGGGTTCGATCACGTCTGCAAGCACTTTTAAAGCCTCAATATTTGCCGATCCGCCTGCCAAATTTCTCAAAATTACGTCTCTGTTTTTAATGTGATTCAAACCAAATTCTTCCAAACGAATACTCAAAATTTCCATTCTGCGAAACATATCTTCTACATCATTGACATGGGCAGGCGACCAAAAACGTTCGGCAATGGCAATCATTCGGGGCCAAATTCTCGAATCAATCGTATGCGGACTCACCAATTCACTCCACATAGTTGCCTCACCGCCCAAAATTCTGCTTTTTTCTAGATCGGTCATTTTTGCGCCTTCAGGCAAAATAGGATCATTGAGATAATGGCTTGTAACAGAGAACATTAGGTCGATATAATAGCCGTTTGACAAAATGGTTGGATAGCCTTTTTGCGCCGCTTTAAACAAAGATTCTTTGCCAAACCAAGAATGAATAACCGCTTCGGTGGGAACGTTTGGGTGCATGATTTCTTCCCAACCGACCATTTTTTTGTTGAATTTTGCAAAAATTTTCAACATTCTTTGGTTAAAATAGGCTTGCAAAGCATGGTTATCCGCAATTTTGTTGTCTTTCATGAATTTTTGGATTTGGGCGTTTTCTGTCCAATGTCTGCCTGCTTCGTTTTCATCTCCGCCAATATGAACATATAAATCGGGGAACAAAGGGAACAATTCGGCAAAAAGTTTGTCTAAAAAATCATAGACTTTTTCGTTGGTTGGGTCAAGAACGGGGTCAAAAATGCCTGCTTTTCGTTCAGGATCGATGATCGTGTCTTTGCTACCCAATTCTGGATATGCCAACAACCAAGCCGTTGCGTGTGCGGGCAAATCGAACTCTGGTACAACTCGGATTCCGCGATCTGCGGCATATTTTACAATTTCTTTGATCTCGGTTTGTGTGTAATATTCTCCGTCTGATCCCAATTCATGCAATTTTGGAAATGTTTTACTTTCAATTCTAAATCCTTGATTATCAGTCAAATGAAAATGAAAAACGTTGAGTTTTACCGCTGCCATAGCATCTAAATTTCGTTTGATCACCTCGATGGGCATAAAATGTCGGGCAACGTCGATCATCAAACCTCGCCAAGCAAATCTGGGCTGATCGTTTATTTTTCCGCAAGGAAAAAAATAGCCTTCCGCATCGGCTTTGATGACTTGCAAAACGCTTTCGAAGGCGCGCAAAACTCCCAAATCTGTATTTGCAGAAATCAGAATTTTTTGGTTTTGAATCTCAATTTCATAACTTTCGTCTTCATGAAGTTTTAATTCTCCTGCTTTTTGTACTTGAATTTGCAAATTTGCGCTTGCCAAATTGTCTTTTTTGGAAATAAAACCTTGTTTGAGAAACAAACCTGTTCGAGTTTCTAAACGGCGCAAAAATCGGCTTGAAGCTCCAAAAAGTCGGTCAGCAAAAGTTCCATTTAAAGAAAGCGCAAAATTTCGGTCTAAACGAAATTTTCCTTCTTGCCATTGCATTTGTGCAGGAATTGGCATTAAATCCGTTTTTTCGCCTTGCGCAAAAGCAAAAAAAGGAGTTATTATTAAAAAAAATAGGCAAAAAATATTGGTCATTTTCATAAAAAAATAGATTATCGTTTGAAAAGTTGTAAATCAAAAGTTCGATCATGAGGAAATTTTTTAATGCTTGTTATAAATTCTTTCTTTGACTTGATGCAAAAAATTGCGACCAATCGGCAGAGATTTCCCACCAATTTCTACACAATTTCCATCTACGGCTTTCACTTTGTCGATGGCAATGGTAAAAGATCGGTGGATTCGCAAAAACCGATCAGAAGGCAACAAATCGGTGATGGCGGTAAGCGTTTGGTGAACGACCAATTCTTCGGTTTTGGTTTTGACTTTGATGTAATCTTTTAAACTTTCAATAAATAAAATGTCTGCAAAAGCAACTTTAATCATCTTTTTTTCTGCCTTCAAAAATATAAAAGTTTCTGGCGTAGGCATTGATAAATGATTAACTGTGAGGTCAATTTCGGGTATTTTTGCAAAAAGATTTTCTTTTTTTTGTGGCAAAATTGTTTCCTCTCGGCTTTGCAAACGGTCTTGTACTTTTTGGATCGCTTTCATAAATCTAGGAAAGGGAATCGGTTTGATCAAATAGTCTAAAACGTCTAATTCGTAGCTTTCTACGGCAAAATCGCGGTAGGCTGTGGTTAGCACAATCAAAGGCGGATTTTTTAGGGTTCTAATAAAATCCAAACCTGTGAGCGCGGGCATTTGAATATCCAAAAAAATCAGATCGATAATTTTGCTTTCCAAAATGGTATAAGCATCTAAAACGTTTTCGCAAACTGCCACAATTTCCACCGATTTTAGCGGTTGCAAATAACTTTCGATAACCCGAATCGCCAGCGGTTCGTCATCGATGATCAAACAACGGATTTTCATGTTTTTTATTTTTTTTTACGTTTGTCAAGGTTTGCAACCATTGACAACGTTTTGAATCACACACTAAAGCGTATTTTACAAGTTTTTTTATTCCAAAGGAATACTAATTACGACTCTATATTTTTCGTTTTGCTCGTCAATATCCAACTGATATTGGTCATGATAAAGCAAATCTAATTGTCTGCGAATATTTTTTAAGCCAATTCCGCCACTTTTTGGGTCAGAAACTGTTTTTTGCAAAGGCTTGTTATTTTCAACTTCCAAATAAAGTCTTTTTTGTTGAATTGCCAAACTAATATTAATTTCTAACGATCTAGAAAATCCTCTTTCGCTATGTTTGAAGGCATTTTCCACAAAAGGCAAAAGCACCAAAGGCGCAATTTGATAGCCATCAGGCGAACCAGAAAGCTCGAAATTGAGTTTTAGGCGATCTCCGTAGCGCAAACGTTCCAAATCTATGTAATTTTGCAAATAATTAATTTCTTTTCGCAAAGCCATGCGCGGGGCGTTGGCTTCGTAAAGTACATAACTCATCAAATCTGAAAGTTTGAGAACAATAGCAGGAGCTTGATCCGATTTTTGCAAAGTCAAAGCGTACAAATTGTTTAAGGTATTAAAAAAGAAATGCGGTTGAATTTGTGATTTCAAAAAACTCAATTCGGTTTCTAAAGTGCGTTTTTCGAGTTCTAAGGCTCTTTTTTCTAGGCTTAAGTTTTTTCTTTGTTCTCGCATCCAATCACTTGTAATTTTGATCGCGCCTGTAAATGCCATCACATACACTTCGCCAAGCATGACGGTAATCATGTGGTTTATTCCAAACAAATTTTCTTGTGGCAAAATAGATTCTCGCCAAACTACAGGGCTAACCAAATAATAATTTAAGATAATTTTGACATACATCATCACTAAAAGTGCCAACAAAAGCAAAGCAAAATAAGGCAAATATTGGCGTTGCGGAATAAATTTGGGAAACAAATAATACGCCTGAAAATATGCCAAAACAATATGAATCGGGAATCCGATCAAGTTGCTACTGAACGAATAAAAATAGTCGTCAAAATAACTTCCCCAGCGCAAAACATTGAACAAAAAATAGATCAACCAAAAAATTGTATGATACATCAACGGTTTTTGGATCACTTTCATAAGTCTAAAAGGAATATTTTTGCTAATGTAAGGAATACTAAGATTTTGCATAAAGAATGCCCTTTATTTTTTTATTTATTTAATAAAATATCTGCAAATATGAAAGTAAAATGAGTTATCTAAACCTTTTTTCGATAAATAACAGAATTTGTCTGCCAAATAACATTAAAAGTAAGTTTTTGTCTATAAACGGCTCGAAAATATAGCTAAAACGCATTTTATCGATGGATTCTGCCTTGTATCGATCCTTAATAGTTGTTAAGCGAAATAATTTTTTGGACTTTAAATTAAAAACTAATTTTGAAACGTAAATCAAAAGCTAGATCGGGAAGAGGAAACCCAAATGCTTTCGTAAATTCAAAAATTAAAAAGGCTTTCAAACAAAAAAAATTACATCGAATCACAATTTAAAAATTATCTCAAAACTCATTTATTATTTTGAACATTATGCAAAATTTTTCACTTTTTTTTAAAAGAACTTCTCTATTTCTAGCAACATGGCTATTTTGCTTTGCTGTGGTTGCCCAAGATGCAACAATTTCAGGAATAGTAAAAGATGCCACAGGAGAAACACTTGTCGGCGTAAACGTATTGGCAGGCGATGGCAAAAGCAACGATTCTAACACAGGAACAGTTACGGACATTGATGGCAAATTTTCGTTGAGAGTGCCAAAAGACAAAACACAACTTACATTTTCTTATGTGGGTTATTTGGCACAAACCGTAAACATTGATGGCAGAACAAGCATCGACATTACCTTAGAAGCAGACGTTATTAGTTTGGGCGAGGTAGTGGTAACGGCTTTTGGTATCCAAAAAGCAGAAAAATCGCTTTCTTATGCAGTTACAGAAGTGCAAGGTGCTTCTCTGATTCAAGCAAGAGAAAACAACGTGATCAACTCTTTGGCGGGCAAAATTGCAGGGGTGCAAATTAGCCGTCCAAGTACAGGAGCTGGCGGTTCTTCGAGGGTGGTTATTCGTGGTAATCGTTCTTTGGGTGGAAATAACCAACCTTTGTATGTAGTAGATAACATTCCAATCGACAACCAAAACATCAATCCTGCATCAAGATGGGGAGGCATTGACTACGGCGACGGAATCGGAGATATTAACCCAGACGACATTGAATCGATGTCGGTTTTAAAGGGACCCAACGCAGCGGCACTTTATGGCGCACGTGCCGCAAACGGTGTAATTTTGATCACCACCAAAAAAGGAAAAGCACAAGAAGGCGTAAGAATTGACTACAACGGAAATTTAACCGTAGAAAATCCTTTGATTTTGCCAAATATGCAAAACACCTACGGAGCAGGAAAAAACGGAAAATTGATCACAGACCAAGCCGAATTATTGCGTTTGAGTACACAATGGAACGGAGCAAGCTGGGGAGCTGAAATGAAAGGACAATCGGCATTGTATTGGGACGGAACTACCAAACCTTACAACGCACAGCCCGACAACATCAAAAATTTCTATCAAACAGGAACAACCCTGACCAACTCCATTGGCGTTTCTGGTGGAAATGACAGAGCTAACTTCCGTTTTTCTTATGCAAATTTGGACAACACAGGCGTAATTCCTACTTCTACTTTGCAACGTAATTCATTTACTTTTAGAGGCGGCATAGAATTGACTTCCAAACTTTCGTTAGATGCAAAAATTAGCTACATCAAAACCAATGCGAATAACCGCCCAAATTTGGCTGACGTGATGGACAATCCTGCAAATGGTTTGTTGTGGATGCCTAGAAATACCGACATCAACGACCTAAAAAACTATGCAGACGCAAACGGTGATCCTAGAAATTATACTTCCGAAACTTTTGTTCAAAACCCTTATTGGTCAATGAATCAGAACGTAAACAATGACGAAAAAAATCGTTTTTTGGGTTTTGCAAGTTTAAAATATAAATTAACAGATTGGCTTACTGCTGAAGGTCGTGTGGGTAGCGATATGTACACTTCTGATCGTTTTGCACAAGTGGCTTTAAAAACAAAATACAGAGCAAACGGTCAAATTAACAAAGATGTTTACACTGTCCGAGAAGATAACGCCTATTTGATGTTGAATTTCAACAAACAAATTAACCCTGATTTCAGATTGAGTGGAGTGTTGGGAACGCAAATTACTCGTCAAAAATTCCAGCAAGTAGGTTATCAAGGTTCAGATTTGAGTTTGCCTAATTTCTATGTAATCCAAAACGCTACCACCAGAGCAAACAATTACAATTTGGTTCAAAAAGAAATTCAATCGGTTTTTGGACAAGTGAGCATGGAGTACAAAAACACATTCTTTTTAGACGTAACAGCACGTAACGATTGGTCTTCTACTTTGCCAAAAGGCGGAAATTCATTTTTCTATCCTTCTGTAAGCGGTAGTTATGCGTTTAGCGAAAGTTTAGGTTTGCCAGAAAACATTTTGACTTTTGGTAAAATCAGGGCTTCTTGGGCAATGTCAGGCAACGATGCCAACGCTTATTCTTTGTATCCGACTTATTCGTTTTCGCCGAGTGCAAGCCATTTGGGTCAGCCTTTGGGTACAATCGGATCGATGGCAAACCAAGACGTTCCCAATTATGCCATTCCTTTGGCAAACATGAAACCAGAACAAACCAACTCTGTAGAATTTGGCTTAGATTTGCGTTTTTTGAATGATCGTTTAGGTTTAGATTTGAGTTATTACAAAGTAAATACTTCTAACCAAATTTTGCAAACTACGGTATCGGCAACTTCAGGTTTCCCTGCGGCAGTAATTAATGCAGGAGAAATGGAAAATTCAGGCATTGAGTTTTTGTTAAGAGGAACGCCTGTAAAACTAGACAACGGTTTTAGATGGGACGTAAGTTTCAATTTTGCACGCAACCGCAACAAAGTATTGAGTTTGACCACAGGTTTGGATCAATTAACTTTGGCACAAGACAGAGCCGTAGCTATCCAAGCAATTCCTGGAAACCCTTATAGCGACATTGTGGGCGTTGATTACAAACGCGATGCAAACGGAAACAAAATGTTTGACAAAGACGGAATGCCAATGGCGGCAGACAACGTATCGGTTTTGGGTAACGCAATTCCTAATTGGATCGGTGGTTTGAACAATACTTTTTCTTACAAAAATTTCACTTTGGGCGTGTTGATCGACATTCGCAACGGAGGCAAAATCTTTTCGCAATCGGCTAGATATATGCACTTAAACGGAAACAGCGATCAAACTTTGACAGGCAGAGCAGAATTTTATGCAGGCACAGGCGGATATGTAGGTCAAGGTGTAGTAGAAACAGGCGGAGCAAACACAAAAGCAGTCGATCCAGAATTGTATTGGAAATCGGTTTTTGACAAAAACATCATTTCAGACTTCGTTTATGATGCAGGTTACATCAAATTGCGTGAAGTAAATTTGAGCTACCGTTTTTCTGACGATATTTTGAAAAAAGTGCCTTACATCAAAGGAGCAAGCATTTCTTTGGTAGGTAGAAACTTGTTTTTCTTCCAAAACGGTGTGAAAGGTTTTGATCCAGAATCTAATTTTAACTCTGGAAACGGTCAAGGTTTAGAATCAGGCGCTATTCCTTCTTACAGAAGCTACGGCGTGAACTTGAACCTTAAATTCTAAAAAAACAAAACGTTGCCAAAACGTTGCCAATGCTCGAAGAGCTTGGCAAACGTAAAACGTATCTAACGATTGCCAAGCTCTTCGAGCATTGGCAACGTTACCAAAAAAATCATTCATTATTCCTAAACCGATTAATAGATACCGATATGAAATTTTTTAATACATTCAAAAAAGTTGCTTTGGGCGTATGCCTAGCCATTGCAAGTACGTCTTGCACCGACAAATTCGAAAGTTTGAACACCAATCCTGTAGCCGCCGCTACTATGGACGCTTCCTATTTGCTTACTTACAATCAGTTAAGTGTTTCTGGTCATACCTACGAAATGTGGAGGGGAAACCTTTTGCATGGCATGGTTTGGGGGCAACACCTAAGCACACCTTGGGGAACGCAAACTTATGTTACTAGCGACGGTTGGGGAACGGCTTATTGGGACATGACTTATTCCAAATTGGTCGTAAATACACAAGAAATTGTTAGACTTACCCAAAAAGAAGCGGCTAAAAACGCAATCATCAAAGCTTGGAAAGCCTATATTTTTCACCGTTTGACCGATTTTTGGGGAGATGTTCCTTATTCAGAAGCAGGAAAAGGCATTGCCTCTGGTATTCTTCAACCAAAATACGACAAACAACAAGACATTTATACGTCTATGCTCAGCGATTTGAAAGAAGCCGCCGCTACACTTAGCACCGCAGGAAATTCTTATGGCGCAGCCGATTTGATTTATAAAGGTGATCATGCCAAATGGAAAAAATTTGCAAATACTTTGCGTTTGCGTTTGGCTTTGCACTTAATTAAAGTTGATGAAAATTTGGCAAAACAACACGCAGTAGAGGCAATTAACGGAGGTTTGTTTGACAGCAATGCAGACAACGCCATCATGATCCACACCAAAGGCGACACTTATGCGGCAGGCACAAACGGCTCTTCGGCTCCTGTTTCAGATTATTCGTTCAGAGGTGGCGTAGTGTTGAGCAGTGCTTTTATGCGTATTTTGAACGAAAGAAATGACCCACGTTTACCAATTTTTGCTTTGCCTAATGCCGCAGGCAAATATGTAGGCGCAGCAAACGGAAACGTTGATGCACCGCGTGATCCAGACACAGGTTCTGTGCCAAATTACAACACTGTTTTTGCACAAGACGCTAACGCTTATTTTTTGACTTATTCCGAAGCCATGTTTTTAAAAGCAGAGGCAATTCAAAGAGGTTGGGTAGCTGGAAGTGCCTCAAACGAATACGAAAAAGGCGTAAGAGCTTCTTTAAACCAATTTGGAGTAAAAGCAACAGATGCTGAGGCTTATCTTAAAAACGCAAACGTGGTTTATGATGCAAGCAAAGGTTTAGAACAAATTATCACGCAAAAATGGATCGGACTTTATACAGATGGATTCGAAATTTTTGCAGAAGTTCGCCGCTCAGGTTTCCCTAAATTTTTACCAAACGAAATCAATGGCGTAATTCCAAGACGTTTAAAATATCCACTTTCAGAACAATCTTTGAACAAAAATAGCTACACAGAAGCCGTTTCGCGTCAAGGTGCAGACACTGAAACTACCAAAGTTTGGTGGGACAAATAAAAAAACAAAAAAACTAACAGTTTTTAAAAAACTGTTAGTTTTAAAAACCAATCTTCAAGAAACTTATTTATATTTATAAAAAAAAAGAAATTTAATATGGCAAATTTAGTTTATTCAGAAGAAAACCGTTTTGAAAAACTCGCCAAACAAATTGCTGACCTCATTGTTGAACGCCAAAAAGAAGGCAAAAATGCGGTTTTGGGCATGGCAACAGGTTCTACGCCTGTCAAAGTTTATGAAGAATTGATCAGGCTTCATCAAGAAGAAGGATTGAGTTTTCAAAACGTAATCACTTTCAACTTAGACGAATATTATCCCATGCCCGCACATTCGATCAACAGTTATGCTCATTTTATGAGAGAATATTTGTTTGATCATGTCGACATTAAACCCGAAAATACACACATTCCTGACGGTTCTACCTCTTTGGAAAACGTTGAGGAAATGATAAAATATTGTACTGGCTATGAGAAAAAAATAGCTGATGTAGGCGGAATTGATCTGCAAATATTAGGAATCGGTCGCAATGGACACATTGGCTTTAATGAGCCAGGTTCTGCCTACAACTCAGGTACACGCTTAATTACGCTAGATGCAAAAACCCGAATGGACAATTCGAGCCATTTTATGGGCAACGAAAATATCCCACGCAAAGCATTAACTATGGGAATCGGAACAATTTTGAGGGCAAAAGCAATCATTTTGATGGCTTGGGGTCCTGGAAAAGCAAGCATTGTTCAGAAAACCGTAGAAGGCGATCTTACAGGACAAATTCCCGCTACTTATTTGCAAAGACACGACAATGTACAAATTGTAGTCGATGACCCTGCCGCCGCCGAATTGACTCGTCTAAAAACGCCTTGGTTGGTAAAAATGTGTACTTGGAGTGATAATTCTTTAAGACGTAGAGCTGTGGTTTGGTTGTGCCAAAAAACCAAAAAATCCATTCTCAAACTCACAGACGAAGATTATAACGAAAACGGAATGAGTGATTTGATTGCTCAACAAGGGCAAGCCTATCAAGTAAATATTCAGGTTTTTAACGAATTGCAACACACCATCACAGGTTGGCCAGGCGGAAAACCATATTCAGACGACACACACAGACCCGAAAGAGCTTTTCCTGCCAAAAAAAGAGCCATTATTTTTAGTCCGCACCCCGATGATGACGTGATCTCGATGGGAGGAACGTTTTTGCGTTTGGTAGATCAAGGGCATCAGGTTCATGTGGCGTATCAAACTTCAGGAAATATTGCCGTTTTTGATGATGACGTGGTGCGTTTTGTAGATTTTGCTTTGGATTTTAACAGAGATATGGGCTACGAAGACAAAGAAGTTCAAAAACTTTATACCAACGTCAAAAAATATTTGAAAGAGAAAAAAGCCGATCAACAAGATTCTCCTGAAATCAGAAAAATTAAAGGCGTAATCAGACGCGGAGAAGCCAAAGCCGCTTGCCGTTTTTGCGGAATCCCAGACGAAAATGCACACTTTTTGAATATGCCGTTTTACGAAACAGGTCAAACTCGCAAAAAACCAATCGGACAGGAAGATGTGGACATTATCAAAAATTTGCTAAACGAAATCAGACCGCATCAAGTTTATGCCGCAGGAGATTTGGCAGACCCACACGGAACGCATAAAGTTTGTTTAGACGCTATTTTTGAGGCTTTTAGGCAACTCAAAGAAACAGAAGATTGGGTAAAAGATTGTTATTTGTGGCTTTACAGAGGCGCATGGCACGAGTGGAGTGTGGACGAAATTGAGATGGCAGTGCCTATCAGTCCGCCTGAATTGGAACGCAAACGCAAAGCAATTTTCAAACATCAATCACAAAAAGATACAGCGGTTTTCCCAGGAAATGATCCGCGTGAATTTTGGCAACGCGCCGAAGACCGCAACCGAGCCACAGCACAAATCTATAATCAATTAGGTTTGGCAGAATACGAGGCGATGGAGGCTTTTGTGAGATGGCATTTTTAGTTCTAACACACACTTTAAGTGTGTGCTTAAAGACATGATTTAGTGATTAATTGGTGATTAAAGAATGATTTGTAAATGATTATAAAGAATTTTCGCATACAGTTTTCTGTTCGTTTTCATTTATTTGTCATTTGGTGGTTAAGAGCAAGTTCATGATTTGTTCCTAACCTTTTTTTTTGTAAAAATATTAAGCCAAAATTTATAACAATATTTTTCCAAAGCATAAAAAAAACCAAGTTTTCTTTTAACTTTGCAAATAAAACAATATTTCAAATGGGCTTTTTTCCGATTCTAATTTCTTTAGGTGCTGCCATGTTTTTGTGGTTTATGGTGGTTTATTACAATTTGCAAGGCAAAAAACGCAAAATGAGTATAATTGCGTCAAATTTGCAGGTCAAAATCACAGAAAACAAACAAATTATTTTGAGTTTGCATCAACAACTACAAAAATATATGTCGGTTGTAGAATGGAAAGAACTGGAAAATTTGATTGGAATTATTGACGGTTTGCCAATTACTTCCAAAGACAGACACGAGGCAGAACGTATTTTGAGAGAAAAAATTAGTTGGAATTTGTCCGTTTTTCGACTAGAAAAAAAGGAAATTGACGAAATAGAAGAACGCGCCGAACAAATTAGAAAATTGCGAATTTATTATCAAAGTGCCGTTTTGGATTACGAAAATACCAAAAAATCACCTGCGACAAAAGTTCCCGCAAAATTGTTGGGATTGAAATAAAAAAAATTAGCAAATTATACCACTCATGACTTTTCAGAAAAATTTATTGGTAATTCCGATTTGCCTGATTTAGTTTTGGATTTTGAAGAAATAGCAAGAGAATATGGATTTTAAAAACAAAGCATCTTCACAATCAATTATTTAAAATAAGTAATAGAAAATAATTATCAGACAGCTCAAAGGTGTCGGATAAATCTGATTATCAATGAGTTATAGCAGTGAAATAATGTAAACTAATTTATTCTCACTACTTAAATCATATTTATATAAAAACAAAATTTCCATGAATTTACACTTATACGATGTCGATGAAAACGGTTATTATGGCAATTATGGCGGTGCATACATTCCAGAAATGTTGTTCCCAAATGTAGAAGAATTGCAAAATAATTACCTTCAAATCATTGCCAGCCCCGATTTTCAGAAAGAATATTTGACTTTACTCAAAGATTATGTCGGCAGACCTTCGCCTTTGTATTTGGCAACTCGTCTTTCTGAAAAATACAATGCCCAAATTTATCTGAAAAGAGAGGATTTGAACCACACAGGCGCGCACAAAATCAACAATACCGTAGGGCAAATTTTGCTTGCAAGGCGTTTGGGCAAAAAACGAATCATTGCAGAAACAGGCGCAGGGCAACATGGCGTAGCTACGGCTACCGTTTGCGCACTCATGAACATGGAATGTGAGGTTTATATGGGAAGCATCGACATTGCCCGCCAAGCTCCAAATGTGGCTCGAATGAAAATGCTCGGCGCAAAAGTTATACCCGCAACTAGTGGTAGCCAAACCCTGAAAGATGCTACAAATGAGGCAATTAGAGCATGGATAAACAATCCTTTTGATACGCATTACATCATCGGTTCTGCCATCGGACCGCACCCTTATCCTGATATGGTTACGCGCTTTCAGGCGGT
>RDXG01000327.1 GCA_004292785.1 Bacteroidota bacterium | reverse complement strand
ATACAATCAAAATGGAGGGAAATTTATGGAATATTTGCACGATTATGGCACTTTTGCTGAAGTTCCTTTGGAATTGATGTTTTCTGAATGGCGAAAACACTATCCAAATGTAAAAAACTTCTTTTGAAAAGGCAATTTAAAAGTTGCCTTTTTGCAAATAGATTTAAAATTGGGTGGTGTTAAAGATGTAATGCTACAACCGTCTGTCTGTACGGTGCAGACGCAAGCGTCAGACCGCTAAGAGCATTACATCTTCAACACAACCTAAAATTGAACCTGAAATCTATGAATATGGACTTTTTGAAGGCTTAAAATGAATAAATTAAAACATAAAAATTTAAAAATCTTAGTTTACCAATGCTTAAAATAAACATTGGTAAGACAAAAATTATTCTACCACTGCCACTTTTCCCACAAAAGTTTCTGAACCGTCATTATTTGCACAAAAAATAATATAAACGCCTGTTCTGGCTTTTACTCCGTTGTAATCTGCCAAATTCCATGTAAATGTTCCTCCTTGCGAATTGCCTTGAAAAACCATTTTACCTGAAACATCTGTAATTTTAACATTTGCATTTTCTACCAAACCCGAAATACTCAACACTCCATTAAAAGCAGGCGGAACAGGATTTGGGAAAATTTTGACTTCCTCAAAACGACTTGTAGCCTCCGTAGCAGAACCTCTGTAAGACACAATTCCCTGATCGGTTGCAAAAAAAACTTCGCCAGTAACAGCGTGAACGGCAATATCTTTAATTTTATTCGAAATCAAAGGGCTGTTTTGGGCGGTAAAATTGGCAACTACTTTTTCGCTTGTGTTTTCGTCATAAAGCCAAACTCCGTTGTCTGTGCCAATCCATTTGCGGTTTGCACCATCAATCGCCACTGCTGTAACCCGTTCATCTCTCAAAAAAAAGCGGTCATTGTAGCGCACAATATTCGCAACAATATTTCCTGAACTTGTCAAAGAAATTGGCGAAAAATAGAAAATTCCTTTTTCTGTTCCTGCCCAAATATTGCCTTGCAAATCTTTGGCAAAACAAAGCACATCATCGTTGGTAAGCGTGCCGTTGGTGGTATAATTATTGATTTTTTTGGATTCACCTTTGACATTAAAAACCAAAATTCCCTTGCTTTGCAAAGAACTTTGCCTTACCCAAATATTTTTGGCATCATCTAAAATCATTTCGACAGGTGAAGAAGTGTCGATGTCGTCATTTTGGAAAGCAAAACTTCGGTTCAGATACAAACTTCCCCAACTTCCATTATTTTTTCTTTGAAAAATAACAGGTTTATTATCATTTACTCCATAATTAGAAACGATCAAATTTTGATCAGAATCCAACAAAACTCCCGAAACCTTGCTGTTTTCCAACGGGCTATTTACGTTTGTAAAATTGCTAAATTTTTGGCTTGCCAAATCCCAAACCACCAAACCATCAGTCAAAGAAGCAAAAAATATTTGTTGATTTTGGGTATCAAAAGCCACAGAAACCAAATCTTTATAAGGCGGAATAGTTGTAGAACCTGCAATTTGCGTGAAAGAATTGTAGTTTGTCCAAATATCGTTTTCAAACCAATAAAAGCCGTTTAAATTGTTTTGGGCTTGTTCTCTTTCGTTGTAACCACCTGCCAAAGCAATAATTTTTTTGTCTAAATACTTAATTTTAAACACATCAGAGGCAAAAACGCCTTTCGGAGTGTAAACTTTAAAATCAGTTTCGGGCTTGCCAACCAAACCCAAATTCTCATCTGCAATCCATAGTTTAGAATCTTTGTCGAGGGCGATTTGTAGCGGTTTGTCAATATTTTGGTCAGCAATAATTTCTATGTTTAGGTCGTTGCCAAACTGAAAAATTTGTTTGTTGGTACTTGCAAAAATTCGGTTATTTTGGGCGGACAAATCGTAAAAAATAGGGCTAGAAGTGCCACTAATTGCAGTTAAAACGCCGTTTGAATATTTAAAAATACTACTTTTTTCTATTCCAAAAAAAACATCATTTCCCAAAGTTGCGATGGTTTTGATCACAGAATTTGGCGGGAGAGAAATATTTTTCCAGTTTCTGAAATCTTGTTTGTTGATCGAATTGCTTAAAGGCACAAATTTTACGCCTTCGGAAGTAGCCACAAAAAGCTGATTATTGGCTATTGTGAGGGCATAAGCAGGAATATTGTTGCCATTTGTGCCAATTTGGGTGTAACTTTCCAAAATCAAATTTCTGACAACATCCAAAAGTACCACCCCAAAATCGGTTGATAAATAGGCTATATTTTCTTGAATAAAAATATGATTAATTTTTTTGCTGTCAAAACGCGAATTAAAAATGGTTTTGATATTCACATTTTCATTTTCTTTCAACAAGTCTATATTTCCGTTGTTATAAGTCAAAATCAAGGTTTTTTGTGCAGGACTATATGCAATTTTGCTAAAACCGATATCACTTAAACCCTCATCTTTACCCATAATTTTGGTTTGTTGGGTACTTTTATTATACCAAAAACAAGCATTTTTTGAGGCAACATAAATTTTGTCTTCTGCAACCGCCAAACTTTGTGCATTTCGGTAGGTCAAATGTGTTCTCCAAGCGCCTACGGGAATATTTTGTGCAAAAGAAACAATATTTAATAAACTGAAAATCAATGTGATGACAATCTTTTTTTTCATTTTTTTTGTGCTAAATTAAAAACTTTGCAAGTTTAAGATTTGCAAAATAACGATTTTTTTTGAGAAAAACCTTGTGGAATCTTGCAAAAATTGACAAAAAAATAAACAATTTAATATTTTTGTTTTTTTGATTAACCTAAACTACCTTTGTCCTGTACAAAAAAATAGATATGATAAACGAAATCCATTTTATCAAACAAGTAGAAATTAATGGGCTGTGGAATAATACAGATATTCTTTGGAATTTGAACCCTGATGTGAATATTTTGGCAGGTGGTAATGGAAGTGGAAAAACTACTTTGCTCGATAGTATCTGCTCTTTAATGACGATTGGAACTTTATATGATGAGCGTAGAGGAATATTGGAAAAGGTTATTATTTTTTTCGATAATCAAAAACATATTAATTTTGAGCATCTCAAAGTAAAAGATATTCTAAAAAATATTGAAAGAAAAGCACAAAGAGAATCTAAGTATAAAGAGGTCATTTCCAAAATAAAGGCTGAAGAAGGCGAAAATTATAAACGGATTAAATCTGTAAGTGTTGAGATCGGAATAACTTCTTTTGATGATCTTGGTATAACATTGGAAGAATTCCATCAACAACTTACTATTGAGGTAATTAGTACCTTTGATAATTCACTAAATTCTTCTGAAGACATCAAAAAACTATCTGATGATCGGGTGAGAACAGAATTAGACAGGCAAATTTATCTGCTTCAAAAACAATATCTTGACTATCAACTTAATTTGAGTAAGCGAAAAGATAGAGTAGTGGAAAATACAGATAATCCTAAAGAAGAATTGGCTAAATTAAAGTATCCTCACGAACGTTTTTTGGCAATGATCGATGAATTATTTGCGGAAACTCATAAAAAAGTCAATCGATCCAAAAATGAAATTTCATTTTTACTCAATGACAAGAAAGAAATACAGACTCATCAACTTTCATCAGGCGAAAAACAACTTCTTCTTATCCTTTTGACAACTTTGGTGCAAGATCAAAAGCCGTCTATTTTTTTTATGGACGAACCAGAAATATCTTTGCACATTGATTGGCAAAGAAAATTGATAGGTTTCATTCGTGAACTCAACCCAAATGCTCAACTAATTATAGCTACTCATTCTCCTGACATCATTATGGAGGGTTGGCTTGATAGAGTTTTTGAGATTAATGATATTATCAAACCTAAAACTCTTTCAAAATAATGGCTAGTTCACTCAAAAGTAATCAAAATTCAGATCGCTTGGAAATCAGCAACATTTTTCGCCCCAAATCTAAGCCCAAAACTGTTTTTGTGTACGTAGAAGGCGAAGTAGATATTGCTTTTTGGCGTGCCATCCTGCAAAATTATGAAAATGAGCAGTTTATTTTTCATATCAATGTACCTTCAAAAAAAGGAAAGCAAAAAGCCTTGAATGAATTGGAGCGCAATAATGAAATTTTTGAGTTGGTACAGGGTGATCTTGGGAAATTTTTGCTTATTTGTGTTGATAGCGATTATGATTATTTGCTTTATCCTTATTATGTTAAACAAGAAAAAAAATCTGTTGCTCAAAAAATAAATCAGAATCCTTTTGTTTTTCAGACCTATACCTATTCTATCGAAAACCTTAAATGTTATGCAGAAAGTCTTCATGCGGTTTGCGTAACAAGCACTTTTAACGATGAACGAAAAATTGATTTTGTTGAATTTTTGAAATCCTATTCTCGAATCGTGTATAAATTATTGATTTGGAATTTGTTAATTTACTCAAAAAGTGAAGATAATGTTTTCACTTTGAGTACATTTTGTAGCACAATTATTTTGGAAGGAGTAAAAATAGAAGAATACGCAGAAACAGCTTTGCAAAATCTTGTTTCAAACGTAAAAAATAAAATAGAAGAACTTGAAACAGCTTTTCCAAATTACCAAATTGAGATCGATAAATTGGCGAAAGAGCTTGTTTTATTAGGATTAAAGCCTGAAAACGCCTATTTATTTATTCAAGGACATACCATTTTTGATAATGTCGTATTGATGTTGTTGAAACCACTTAGCAGTAAACTGAAATCGGAACGGGAGGCAAAAATTAAAGAAGATGCCAAAAATGTTAAAAATATGTTGGAAAATTTTAATTCTTACAAAAATAAAGTGCAAAATATAAGTACAGTTTTGTCTCTAAATACAAAATTTGAGAATTGTTTTCTATTTGCCAAAATCAAAAATGATATTGAAAAATACATGGATTTGCTAAAAATGTAATAGGGATTCTGCATCAAAAATAGTATGACAAATATTCCTGCGTTGCATTTCTAAATAATACGCAAACAGCAATGTTTTTGAGATATCACATTTTTTCTTTTTTGTTTTGTGCAAAAACCCTAAAATATAATGTTCCGTTGAGTTCAATATTTATAAAAGCTGTCCGACAGCGTGCTATTTTTTTATCAACAGATTAAAATCTGTTTTACAAACTACCTTTTCTTAAATTCCATTAAACCTGCATCTAAAAATTCTACAAAATTCTGAACTTTCAAATCGTAGGCTTTGGGTTTTGCCAATAATTGCTCGTTGTGATCCAAAAGCACGTAAAAAGGTTGCGCATTGTTATTGAATCGGCTGACCTGAAATTCGGCATTGATGTTGCCCATCGTTTTTTTAATTTTGCCTTCTTTGGTTGTAACCCATTCATTTTCAGGAAGTTCCAAACGTTCATCGATGTATAAAGCAATCACAACATAATCATTTTTTAGCCTTTTCAACACTTCGGGGTCAGCCCAAACACTTGATTCCATTTCTCTACAATTTACACAACCATGCCCTGTAAAATCTATAAAAATAGGTTTTTTGTTTGCTTTTGCGTAAGCTAAACCTTCTTTATAATCAAAAAAACCATTCAAATTGTGTGGCAAATGCAAAAAATCGGAATATTTTGCTTTGTTTTCTGTATTTGCTTTTTCATTAGCATTTCCTAAACTTGCCTTCCTTATTTCTGCCAATAAATCGAAATTATTGGTGCTTTGTGGCGGTAAATAACCTGCCAAAGATTTAAGCGGTGCGCCAAACATTCCTGTAAACAAATACAAGGCAAAAGAAAATGTTAAAATGGCTAACAAAAGGCTAGAAACGGCAATCTTTTCGGAAGGACTATCGTGTGGAAGGCGAATTTTGCCCAAAAAATACAAGCCCAAACAGAAGGCAATCGCAGTCCAGATCGCAATGTAAACGTGTCTGTCCAAAATTCCCCAATGCTCAACTTGGTCGGCAACACTCAAAAACTTAAACGCCAAAGCCAATTCTACAAAGCCCAAAACTACTTTTACGCTGTTTAACCAACCGCCCGATTTTGGCAAATTGTTTAACAAAGAAGGAAAAATTGCGGAAAGCGTAAAAGGCAAGGCAAAAGTGGCAGAAAATACCAACATTCCCAAAATCGGTTTCAAAAATTCGCCGTTGGCGGACATCACCAACACGCTACCAACGATGGGCAAAGTGCAAGAAAAAGACACCAAAACCAGTGTCAAAGCCATAAAAAAGATACCTAACCAACCACCTTTGTCCGAAAGTGTATCGACTTTGTTGAGCAAACCGCTAGGCGCGACAATTTCGTACATTCCAAAAAATGAAAGAGCAAAAGCAATAAAAGTAATAAAAAAAATGACGTTCAAAACCCAATTTGTAGCGATCATATTTGCGGCATCTGCCCCAAAAACAACGGAAACCAAAAATCCGAACAAGGTATAAATTCCAACAATCGACAAACCATACATCAAACCTTTAAAACTTGCCTCACTTCGAGAAGCACTGCGAGAAGTAAAAAAGGAAACCGTCATGGGCAACATAGGGAATACACAAGGCGTAAAGATGGCGAACAAACCACTAATAAAGGCAGTTAGCAAAAATCCTAACAGAGAATCGTCTTCATTAATATCTGAAGAAAATTGTGTAATTTCTTCTGTTTTTTTTGCAATTTCCTTGTTTTCAGAAATACTATCAGGTGTTTTATTTTCTGTAAGTTCTTGTTTTACAGTATCTTGCGTTTGATTTTTAGGTTCTTCTTTGGCGTTTTCGTCTGGAATGACTTTTATTTTGTCAAAAACAAAACTTTCGTCTAAAAGCACACATTTTCCATCAATTTCTGAACAAACTTGATATTCTGCCGAAACTTCGATTTTTAAATCAGTGCTTAAAACCTTGATGGTTTGCCTAAATTCTGCGGTTTTTGTGAAATAAGTGATGTCGCCTTGCCAAGTTTCATCATATTTTTTTTTGGAATTTATAGGTTTAATTTTTCCTACTTTTTGGTAAGAATTATTGTTTTTGAAAGTAAAAACCGTAACCGTAGGACCTAAATCAGGATCAAAATCGGTGGAGTACAAATACCAACTTTCCTGCAATTTTGCCTTAAAAATTAGGTCGATGGTCTGCCCTTGTTTAATTTCAGATTTGGAAGTTTCAGAAGTCCAAGAAATTGGTTTTAGGACTTGCGAATATGCAAAATGGTTTGCAACAATAAAAAGCAAGCCAAAATATAGGAAAAAAAGGTATTTCTTCATAAAAATTATTATTTTTAAACAAAGATAAATCTTTTTTCGAATTTGGCAAAGATTAAAAATAATACGCCTCGATTTATTTAAAAAAAACAGTCTTTATTCCATAAGTTCCAAAGAATATGGTTTTGTATGGGAACGAATCGTAGAAAGAAATGATTTAGACTCACTAATTCGATTTGCAGGCACATATTTATCAATTTCAGAATACAAATTTTCGAATTTGGCTTTGTGATCGGCAAAACTTTTAAATAATTTGAGTACCAAACAGTTTCTATCCCAAATTACTAAATATTCCTCGTGTTTCATTTTCCCAAAACAAAAATCAAAATCCTGCCAAAGTATCGAAATTTGCATAGGTATATCTTTTTGGTAATAATTGATCGTAATTTTGTCTTGATCAGCCGAAAACATAGCCAAATATTGCTGCCCTCGTTTTTCAAACATTTTATAGTTCAAATAAAAAATTGGGATAAGAAATAAAGCGATCAAAAGTATATAAGACATATCATTTTCAATGCCAACAGAAATAAGAATGACAAAATTAAAAGCAAATGCTACTGATAAAGTTTTTAGATAAATATTATTTCTTACTCTGTAAGAAAAAGATGAAAATTTATCTGAGAGAAGATTACTTTCCATTTTTTATTTTTATTTTTTTGTGAAACGATCTAAATTTAAAGAAAAATAAATAAAAAAAAGAATTTTTAGGAATTTTTTTAAGCAAGCAAACAAAAAAAACCTAAAGGGTATGTTATAAAACCAACAAACCAAAATTATTTAACAAATTTACAGGTTTATTGTACCAAAAAAGCTCAAAATCGGGCAAATTGTTATTTTCATAATCTTTTTTTATTTCCTCAAAAGTGCTTAATTTTTGATTTTTCACCGAAATTTTATCCAATAGTTCAGTCAGCCAAATGCCTTGTTTTTTTTCTAATTGTATGCTAAAATTTTCTTTTTTTCCGTAAAACAATACATTTGCCATTTCCCAAAAATTGCCTTTTTTGGATTTTGTGAAATAATTAATCTGTGGTTTTGCACCAATCCAAACTATTTTTGCACGAGGCGAAACAAAAAATTGGTCTTCTTGAAGTGCTTTTTTGATATAATTTCGCGGGATTTTGGTTTTTGGAACATCAAAATCGAACCAAAATTGCAAATGATTTTCAAAACCAATTCCGTACATAAAATTGAACAAAGATTTTTTTAAGCCATAACTAAATAAATCGTGATCTGCGCCTGTGGGATCGCTATGCACAAGGTCGTTGTTTGCAAAAGTTCCGATTTTATCATTTTCCTTTTTTACGCCAAATTTTTCAGGATACATTCCGACAGGGCTGTGTGCGGTCATGGCAAATTGATGCCAAAAACCTGATTGCAATACACCTAACTCAAACATTTGGCGCACCATTTCCAAAGAATCTATTGTTTCTTGGGCGGTTTGTGTAGGAAAACCGTACATCAAATAGGCGTGAACCATGATGCCCGATTCGGTAAAATTTCTGCAAACTTTTGCCACTTGCGCCACCGTAACGCCTTTTTGTATCAATTCCAAAAGCCGATCAGAAGCCACTTCCAAACCACCAGAAACGGCAATGCAACCAGATTCTGCCAATAATTTGCACAAATCTGCGCTAAAACTTTTTTCGAAACGAATGTTTGTCCACCAACTTAATGTTAATTTTCTACGGATAATTTCCAAAGCCAAAGCGCGCATGAGGGCAGGCGGTGCGGCTTCATCTACAAAATGAAAACCGTTTTGACCCGTTTTTTCGATCAATTCCTCGATTCTGTCGCAAATTAATTTTGCTGCCACAGGTTCATAAATCTTGATATAATCCAAAGAAATATCGCAAAAAGTACATTTTCCCCAATAACAGCCATGCGCCATCGTGAATTTGTTCCATCTGCCATCACTCCACATTCTGTGCATGGGGTTCACGATCTCGATAACAGAAATGTATTTTTCAAGCCACAAATCGCTATAATCAGGCGTTCCTACTTCGGATTGTTTATAATCTTTGCTTTCGCTTTTGTTAATATATTTTACTTTTTGATCAACCAGTGCAAAAGTTCTTTTGAGTTGATCAATATTTCTTTTTCCCTTGATATGTTCGATCAAGTTTTCGATGGGAGCTTCTCCGTCATCAAGCGTAATAAAATCGAAAAATTCGAAAACTCTTGGGTCAGACAAATTGCGCAATTCTGTGTTTGCAAAACCTCCGCCCATCATAGTTTTAATACTTGGAAAATGCTTTTTTAACCATTGCGCTGCCCGAAATGCACTATATAAATTTCCAGGAAAAGGCACAGTAAAAGCTATAATTTTTGGCTGAATTTGGGCAATGTATTTTTCTAAAATTCGCAGGTGAATGTGGTCGATGTAGCTATATTTTTCTTGCAAAATGTGATACAATTCATCAAAACTATTTGCCGATC
>RDXG01000326.1 GCA_004292785.1 Bacteroidota bacterium | reverse complement strand
ATATCTTCGATTTTGTCTTTTTCGGAATTACAAACAAAAATAATTTGGCAACTCAACAAATTTTTGATGTCTTTTGCTCTGTAAATTTCCCAAACTCTGCCGTCAATTTTTCTGCCTCTGCAAATTTGGTCTATCTTTGTGCCAAAAGGGTCTTCGCCCAAAATTCCCATGCGGATTTTTCGGGGATTGTTGAAGGCTTTGGCAGAAAGTGTCATGTACTTTGCCAAACTACCAATAAATACGCCTTTGATTTCGTATTCACTGTATAAACCTTGCGCCTGTGCAGGTTTTACAAAAAAGCTGCTTACAAGGCAAATAAAGATAACAATATGATGAGTGAAGTAGCGCAAAATTTTCGTTTGTTTGCTTGGTAAATTCGTTATTACATCTTTATAATGTAAAAAAACAATTTTTATTGAAAAAAACTATTTTTTTTTAATTTTTTATTTCAAATAATTAATAAAATAAGCGCAAAAACACAAAAATCAATAATCCAATAACTGATAAACTTTCAGATCGACTCTGCGTTTTTTTGCTTCTTTTTCTAAACCATTAACCGATCCCAAACCTTTGATAATAAATTTGTCGGTATTGATATTGTTGTTTTGCAAATATTCCAAAACGCCTCTGGCTCGCCTTTCAGAAAGCTGTTTGTTGTGCGATTCTTTGCCGTCTGCGTCTGCATAACCTTTGATTTCGATCACTAAACCCGCCAAATCCTCTAATTGTTTGAGTACATTGTCGAGCTGTAATTCGTGTTCTTTGGTGTTTGCCCATTTGTCTTTGTTGTAATAAAATTGTTCACTTAAAATTAGTTTTTTGCCGTATTCGGTATCATCTAAGGAAACTTCTGTGCCTTCGTAATGCGAATTTTTGTAGCTACATTCTTCTAATAAATGATTGATAAAATTGGCATCTCCGCTTGCCAAAGCACTGTCAATATTTTTGATCAAATCGGAATAATAAAAATCTTCTCCGTCAGGCGAATTTACGTTAGGCATCGAAGGACTCAAAGTAAAATTTCCGATCAAGCGCGACAAACCAGCACTGTCGTTGCGTTCTATAATTTCGTCAATAAGCATTGCCAAAGCGTCATAATAAGGATCGGTTTCAGATTTGGCTGTGGCTTCTGTCAAACTAATTACTCTATGCGAAATTTTACTTATAGTAACCTTTTTTCCAATCGTTTTTTCTTCTGCTTTTAGGCTTTCTAGTTTGAGTTCGCCATCAAATTGGTACATATAAGTTGCAGGCGGAATGTAGAGTTGGACAATGTGCGACTTATAGCCTTTTGCCATAATTGCCACTTCATAAGTACGGTTTTGGGGCAAAAAAACCATATATTTTCCTGTATTCAGGTCAGGATTATAGACATAATATTGTTCTTTATCGCTAATTTTGTCAGTTACGCGCAAAGTAACTTCTACATTTTGTTTGTCTTCTTTGGCAAAAAAAGAACCTTTCAGAATTGCCAACGGAATTTGTTTGACAGAATCTCTGAATATTTGCCGTTCAAATTTGGACTTCGCAAAGCCCTGAATAGAGGCAAAACAGAAAATAAAAAGTAGATAACGGTAGCTCACGATTTTTTTTGTTTGAATGAAATGAATACGCTTTGGTTTTCAACGTATATTTTTGATTTTAGTTAAAGCAAATTTAGCAGAAAAACCTTATATTTTTACTAAAAGTAAGAAATTAATGTTATTTAAACGTTTGTCAAGGTTTTTAAGGCATTGACAAACGTTTTTTTATTGAATTTCTCTAATTTTTTGTGCCGTTTCCGCCAATTCTTTTTGGCTAGGATTATTTTTTGGGCGCGAAAAATTAATATCATTCATAGAATTGAGTGGAATCAAATGAACATGGGCGTGTGGCACTTCCAAACCGATCACGCTAATCCCTATTTTTTTGCAAGGAATGGCTTTTTCTAGCTTTTTGGCAACTTCTTTGGCAAACAACATTAGTCCTGCCAAAAGTTCGTCTTCCAAATCAAAAATATAATCAATTTCTTGTTTGGGAATCACCAATGTATGCCCTTCTGCTAAAGGCGTAATGTCCAAAAAAGCCAAATATTTGTCATTTTCGGCAATTTTATGACAAGGAATTTCTTGATTTACAATTTTTGTGAAAATAGTAGGCATAAAAAAAAATGATTTTGATGTGTATTAAAAATGCTTAGATTTGATAAATGCCACATTTACCAAATCTATGTATTTTATTTATCGGGATATTTCCAAAACCTCGAATTTCATAGTACCTCTCGGTGTGTCGATGTTGGCAATTTCGCCCGCAGATTTGCCCAATAAACCCTTTCCTATTGGTGATTTTACAGAAATTTTACCTAATTTTAAATCCGCTTCTTCTTCGGCAACCAAAGTATAAGTGAAAAGTGCATTATTGGCTACATTTTTGATTTTCACAATAGAAAGTATAGAAACTTTTGACAAGTCAATATTGCTATCGTCAATTTCTCGCGCATTCGAAACAATTTCTTCGAGCTTCGAAATTTTCAATTCCAAATGCCCCTGTGCGTCTTTGGCAGCATCATATTCTGCATTTTCGCTAAGATCGCCTTTGTCCCTAGCCTCCGCAATTTGTTTTGCCATGTCTGCTCTGCCTTTTGTTCTCAAATTGTGCAGTTCATCTTTTAATTTTTGCAAACCTTCTTTGGTGTAATAAGATATTTTACTCATTTTTTTTAACTGTTTAGGATTATAAAAAAACAAAAATTTAAGGATAAAAACATAAAAAAATTATGCTTAAATCCTTAGCAATAGGGCTTTGCCCACAAAAAAAATATTTTTAAAGCAATCGATGCTTGTTATATACGAGGAAAATTCAAATCGTTATATGCAAACTTAAAATTTCTTTACATTAAACGCAAAGTATTTTACATTTTTTTTAATTTATGAACAAATTTGTCATTTCGATTTGTCAAAATTTAACCCAATTCGCAATAAAATTATAAAAAAAAATTATTTTTGCAGATAATTTTACAATTTGCACAAAAATAAAGAAAAATAATGCCAATTCTTAAACTACAAACCAGCATCATGCACTACCTTTGGGGTGGTACGGATTTTATCTCAAATCTGCTTGGAATAGATAATTTTGCTCAAGAACCTTTTGCAGAGCTTTGGATCGGCGCACACCGACAAGCACCTTGTTTGACTTATTGGAAAGGAACGCAAATTGCACTAAATCAATTAATTAGGCGCGAAAAAGATAATATTTTAGGAAATTATACTTATCAAAAATTTGGGAAAAGATTGCCATATTTGCTCAAAGCACTCGATGTGCGTCAAATGCTTTCTATTCAAGTTCATCCAAATAAAGAAAATGCAAAAAAAGGTTTTGCCAAAGAAAACAAACGAAACATCTCGCTTTCGTCGCCTTTGAGAAATTACAAAGACAACAACCACAAACCTGAAATTATGCTGGCTCTTTCCGATTTTTGGTTGTTGCATGGTTTTCGTTCTATTCAAGAAATTCATGATATTTTGGAAAATACGCCCGAATTTGAAACCTTAAAACCTTATTTTCTCGAAAAAAATATCCAAAATCTGTATAAAAACATCATGGAAATGCCACAAGAACAAGTTAATGCTATTTTAAATCCCTTGCTTTCGCGCCTAAAAACCAAAAAATTATATAAAAACTCTCCCGATTATTGGGCTTTATTGGCTGACCAACAACATCATAAAAACGGAGATCATGATCGAGGTATTTTTTCTATTTATTTGTTAAACTTGCTTAATTTAAGACAAGGACAAGCAATTTTTCAGGATTCTGGCATTTTACACGCTTATTTGGAAGGTACAAACATAGAATTGATGGCAAATTCGGACAATGTACTGCGGGGCGGACTCACTCCCAAACATATCAGCGTAAATGCTTTGCTAAAAAACACCATTTTTGAACCCTTAGAACCGCAAATCATTCGAAGCAAACAACTTTCAGAAACTGAAAAAGTGTTTCCAACATCTGCTCAAGATTTTGAGTTAAGCGAATTAGAAATTGCCGAAAATCAGACGCACCAAAGTGATTATTTTCACGCACCAGATTCTTTGTTGGTAATTGAAGGCGAAATTGAGATTTTTACAGAACAAAAAACACAAACTTTCAAAAAAGGTGAGGCTTTTTTTGTGTCTGCCGATCTGCCTTACCAAATTTTTGGCAAAACAAACTCCAAAATTTATAAGGCAACTGTGCCTATTTTGTAGTTTTTGAGTTATAGAAATACCATTTCTTAAAGAAATGATATTTCTGACAAGTTTCATGCAAAATGCTTAAATCCTATTTATAAAACTGTCCGACAAATGTCTGACAATAGGATTTCGAAAAAAAATTAAAACTAAAAAAATAGTTTTTAGTTTTAAAAAATTTGATTCATTTTATAAAATTTCAAAAACTTAGGTCAGACATTTGTCGGACAAATTGTAAATCTAAACATTAAATCAATAAAAAAATGAAAGATATAAAAACTTTAGCTTTGGGCTTTGTAGGTGGTTTAATAGGGGCTTTTTTGTATATCAATTATTATTTTTCTGATTCAGAACCATTTACAAAAGTCAAAAATCCAGACTCGCCTACGGTCAATTTTGCAGATTATAGCCCTAGTTTTTTCAGATCAGCTGATGATTTTGTAAAAGCAGCCTCGGTGAGTACGCCTTGCGTGGTTTACATCAAAACGGTTGCCAATCAACAGCAAAGTTACACTTGGTTCGATTACTTTTTTAATGGCGGAAATACCCAATCAAATCGGGTTTTAGGCTCAGGTTCGGGGGTTATTTTTTCAAAAGATGGCTACATTGTAACCAATAATCACGTCATCGAAAACGCCACACAAATAGAAGTTGTGCATCAAAAACGCACTTATATTGCCAAAATTGTTGGCATTGACCCTTCAACAGATTTGGCTTTGCTCAAAATTGAAGCAAATAATTTGCCTTACATCAAAATTGCGTCTTCAAACCAAATCAGAGTCGGAGATTGGGTGTTGGCAGTTGGAAATCCTTTCAATTTGACTTCCACAGTTACGGCAGGAATTGTGAGCGCGAAAGGTCGGAATATTCACATTTTGGATGGGCAATATTCTATTGAATCCTTTATTCAAACAGATGCAGCAATAAATCCAGGAAATAGCGGAGGAGCATTGGTCAATTCTAACGGAGAATTGGTGGGAATCAATACCGCAATTTTGTCTAAAACGGGTTCTTATGCAGGTTATGGTTTTGCTGTTCCTTCGGATATGGTGGCGAAAATTGTGGGCGACTTGAAAGAATTTGGCGAAGTCCAAAAGGCGTTTATTGGAGCAGAAGTCCTTGACGTAAACGAAGAAATCATGGCTAAAATGAATTTAGATGACATTAAAGGCGTGATTATCAACTATTTGGAAGCAGGCGGAGCAGCAGAAAAAGTAGGTTTGCAAAAAGGAGACGTAATTTTGGAAATTGACGGAAAAGAAATTGACTCCAAAAGTAATTTTAATGAGCAATTAAGTTACCACAAACCAAGCGACAAAATTACGATCAAATACAAAAGAAACAACAAAATTTCTGAACAAGAAATTGAATTAACCAACATTTATGGCACAACTTCGACGGTAAAAAGAGAAATTTTTGTGGCAAAAAACATTGGTGCAGAACTTGAAAACGTGCCAGAAGTGGAAAAACGAAAATTAGGAATTGCCAACGGAATTAGAATACTCAAAGTGTATCAAAACTCTTTGATTAGCCGAATGGATTTGGAAGCAGGTTTTATTGTCATTGCAATTAATAATCGGGAAATAGAAAACCCGACGCAGTTGGCAGCCATTTTGGAAAATTTGCGAGGCAGAATAATTTTGAAAGGCATTGACAGCAAAGGAGTTGAAAAATTATATCAGTATATTTTTTAAAAAAATTAAAAATTGAAGTCGGACATTTGTCAGACGTTTTTGAAAACAATATTTTTGTCTTCAAAAACGTTTGACTTATTTTTCTTCAAAAAAAGCAAAATTAATTTCTTCAAAAAGCAATTCTTTTGCTTGCGCCAAAGTCAAACTATCTTTGTGAATTTGCAAAAGTTCCAAACCAAAACTTCCCGCCCATTGATAGTCTGCAAGCCTATAAAGCACCGAATCCGATTTTTCGATGGCTCGCACATAATCCTTTCCATTTTTTGCAAAAACTGTAAAATCTTCTAGCGATTTAGTCAAACGAGAACCCAACCAAAGTGGCAAAATATGCCCATCTTTGAGTTGATAAATTTGTAACCTTTTTTTGACTTGCGGATCAAAATGCGTTGCCTTGATTACGCCCAACAAAACATCTTGATGCTGATCGTGGTTAATGTTGGCAATTTCCATTCTGAATGCCTCTGAATCCAGAAAAATTTTATCATTTTCTTGCTTCGAATTTTCGTAAATTAATTGATAACCTGCCCTAGTTTTCAGTTTTTTCAAACTAATTTCAAAGTCAAAAACTTGATTTTTTTGTATTCTGATGGTTTTTTCATAAGGATTATTCCAAAAACGATAAAAAAAAGCCAACAAAACCAATAAAGACATGAAAGCAAGCGCGAAAAGCAGGTTTTTAAATACGCGAAAAGCAGGTTTTTAAATATAAACATTATTTTTGAGATTATTTTTGAATGTGTATTTTAAAAACAATATTTTTTTAAGAAATGTTATTTTTATAATTTCTTGATTGTCAATAGTTAATGTTTTATTTAGTTATCAAATTAGAAATATTGTTTTCGCATGGGTTTAGAAGATTGGTTAAAAAATGAAATTTTAACAATAATTAATTTCTTTGATCAACCATTGGGATAGAAATAGACCTTTTTAGTATTTTATTTAAGGTTGCAAGATTTTGAAAAAAAACTTCATTTTAAACCTACTTTAGTTTTGAAACTAAAGTAGGTTTGCAAAAAACTATTTGCCTGTGCAGATGACTATGCCTTTCATTTCGCCTGAAAAGGTTTTGATTACGTCTTGTTGCAATCTCATTCTGCCTAATAAACAAGAAAAACGTGCTTTTACGTGCAACAAATCGGGATTTATGGCATCAGGAATTACTTCTGTAATTTCAAAATAGCTTTCTTTGGGCTGAGGGAGCATACTCGAAAGCCAAACTTTGTCCGCACCATAGCCAATATTTGCTTCATTAAAAGACAATTCTACTCCGTCTTTCATTCCGTGATTTGGCGTATCATAAGGATAATTAGAATTGCCACTTCGACCAAAAGGATATTTACCAACTTTGACATATTCCTTACGTTCCACACAAGAAAGTTTGTTTTCAATGGAATCGCCCCAAATAATTTCCTTCATACCGTATGTAAAATTTATCTCGATTTTCCTACCTAAAACCTGATAATTATTTTGATTATCAGGCATGAACAAGAAACTATAAGTTAAATAGGTAGGGCTACCTCCAAAAGTAGCATAAAATTTTGAAAGTTGATTTTGATCTATTGATTCCTTAATTGAATCTTGATCTAGCTTTGCATTTAAGTAATGCTGCGAATTAGCATCAAAAGGCTTTGGGGTATCATTTTCTTTACAAGAAAATAATAATAGACTGATAAGGAATATAAAAAAAAGATTTTTCATCTTGGATTAGATTTAGTTATGAAAGAACTGTTAATTTTTAAACAGGATATTTTATAATGTTAAAATATCCTGTTTATATCGTGTTATTTACCAATCTACATTTGTTGAATACGATTGATTGTGTTCGGGAACAACCATATTAATATTTCCACTTACACGAACTCTCCAATCTACCTGTCCGTTAGTGTACATAGGAGTATAACCAAGTGGTATTTCGTAAGCCCCAGAGGACGAAACTGTACCTAAAACTTTCATACCCGATTCATATACATTATTATTGAAACAAAGAGTGGAATAGGATAGTGGACTAAAACTAGTAGTCCAAGATACACCGCTTTCTGTATAAGCTGAACTCCAAAACGGTTTATTCTGAAGTTTAATTCTCAATCTTACGAATGACACATTGTTGTCGTGCCAACAATAAACTTCATAGACAATTTTATAGTTAATGACATCCGAAGACGTATATACTTGATATGGAAATTGATATTTGGTATTAATCGAATTGGCAGACATATAGGTATCTTCTACCCTTCCATCAGAAGCAACTTTGTTATCCAAAACTTTCATAGACAAGGCAAACTTACGCACATTTCTAAGCTGTTCAGGAGCAGTTTTGGCTAATTTTACCTGTTTTTCGTCTTGGGCGGGAATGTAATAGACATAGTTTTTACTATACAGCACCACCGTATCACCAATTTGGTATTCGCCATCAGGGTTGATGATGGCTGCCATCGTTTGCGGGAAAGAGAAATCAATCATTTCCTGTTCATATTCACTTTTTTTATCCTTTTTGGCAACTGTTTTCTGCCAATTTCTCAAAGAAGAAAAGCCTTTGCCTTTTTCCCAAGCGTCTAAACCTTCATTTTGTTGTTTGTTCAACAATTCGATGGTTTGATAAAGGGCATTGCGATCTGCAAAGCACAATCTGCCATTTTTGAGTTTAATCGCAGGTTGATCTTCTGCTCTTCCGCCCGAAAGGGTGCTTTCAAAGGCGTTTGGCGCAATATTTTCCTCTTTTTGGCAAGCTGTGAACATTAGGCACAACATAATTGCAGTGAAAAAAGAGAAAATTCTAGGCTTGCGCGCTGGTTGATCTGTTGATCTGTTGATCTGTTGATCTGTTGATCTGTTGATCTGTTGATCTGTTGATCTGTTGATCTGTTGATCTCGTCTTTTTGCTTTGATTTTTAGAAATCATGTTTGTAAAAAATAGATTTTGATTTTATTTATTGCCTTCGAAGACGATACAAAGGTAAGTGCATAAATTAGTAAAACAAATAAATTAACAAAACTTAACTTATTTAACAGGTTTTTGTTATTATTCTTATTTTTTATATGTTTTTAAAAATACAAACTATAGAAAACCATAGTTTCGAAAACTATAGAAAATAGAGTCGTTTTTTTGCAAGTTAAAAATTATGATCATATTTTGAAAAAAGGCTACCTTTATCTAAAAATAATATTTTTCATGAAAAAACTAATTTTCCTAGCCATTTTTATTCTTTTTTCTGCCCAAAAACCTGCGCGTTGGGGCTTTTTTGCACATCAATTTATCAACAAAACCGCTATTTTTTTGCTTCCTCCCGAAATGTTTGGTTTTTATAAATTTCATTTGCAATATTTAGCCGAAAACGCGGTCAATCCCGACAAAAGACGCTATGCTGTGGAAGGCGAAGCTCCAAAACACTACATCGACCTCGACGTTTATGGCGACAGTGCCGTTTGGAAAATGCCGCGCTATTGGAAACAAGCCGTAGAATTTTATTGCGAAGATACTTTGCTTGCCTACGGAATTGTGCCTTGGCATTTGCAACACATGAAATATCGGCTTACAGAGGCTTTTAAAGAACGAAATGCAGGCAAAATTTTGGCAATTTCCGCAGATTTGGGGCATTACATTGGCGATGCAAACGTGCCTTTGCACACCACCGAAAACTATAACGGGCAAAAAACCAATCAGTACGGAATACATGGTTTTTGGGAATCTCGTTTGCCCGAATTGTTTTATAAAGAATACGATTTTTTCTTCGAAAATAAGGCTAACTATTTGAAAAATACACAATTAGAGGCTTGGCGGGCAGTCATGAATGCACATTTTGCACTGGATTCGGTTTTCAGATTCGAAAAAGAACTGACCAAAGAATTTGGAGACGACCGAAAATATAGTTTTGAAACTCGAAACGGAATGTTGAGTAAAGTATATTCGAGAGAATTTTCTACCGCCTATCATGATCGCCTAAATGGACAAGTTGAACGGCAAATGCGGTCAGCAATACAAATGGTGGCAGATTTTTGGTTTACTTGTTGGGTGGATGCAGGTCAGCCAAATTTGGATCAATTATTAAACGAAAATTTTGAACCAGATATAGAATCAGACAGCAGCAAAAATGAAATTGTGAGCAGACCGCATGAAAATGAATAGTTTGGTAACTTTGTTATTTACCAAAAATTCAAATCTTTTTCAGAAAAAGTAAGCTAAAAGTACAACGTTATTAAAAATAAATCGTTTTTCATGGTCAATAAATATAAAATGAACAATAAGCCATCTTTTGTAAATACTAATACTATTTTGATCAAATGATCGTTTATAAAAAAATATCTAAAATCTAAAAAAATGAAAACATTAAAAAATTATTCCTTGCTTTTTGCGCTCTTGCTGCTTGGCTTTGGGAATGTATTTGCCCAAGAAACTCTAGATGGCTACAATGACCAATCTTTACGACCTGTGCATAAATATGATCAACTTTACAAACGAACAGTTTGGTACAGAATAGATGGCAGAGAAAAACAAAACAGAAATTTATTTGCTGTAGGTGGTAATGAACTTTCAGAAATTATTATCGGTGCTGTAAAAGCAGGTATTATCCGACCTTTTGCTAACGACTCTCTGAAAGAACGTTTGACTTATGAAGACTTTATCAAACGTCTAACCATTCCTGGTTCTGGAGGTGGAGATGAGGGAGATGGACTTACTGACGGCGGAGGCGGCGACGATTGGGGTGGCGGCGGAGGCGGCGACGATTGGGGCGGAGGCGGTGATGACTCAGGAAATACAGGAGGAGGAGATACAGGAGGAGGAGATACAGGAACAGCAGAACAAACAGGAGATGGCACTAGTGATCCAAATTCAGGACAAACTGCTGTATCTAATGAATTTTTTGCAAAAGATTTGAACCTTTTGGAAATCAAAGAACATTTGATCTTTGACAAAAAACGTTCTCGAATGATTCACGACATTCAGTCTATTACCATCAAAATTCCTTCAAATTTGCACCCTGCAGGTTTGGAAACAGAATTGGCTTCTTTTTCTTATAAAGAATTGGTAAACAATGTTTTCAAAGACAATGCTTCAGCACGTTGGTACAACAACGAAAACGAAGCAGAAGACAGAAGTTTAGCAGAAGCATTCGATTTGCGTTTGTTTGGCGCACACATGATCAAATATGCAAATTGGGACGACAAATTCATTGCTGATATGTACGGTGAGGGCAAATCGTCTATTGTAGCTTCTCAACAAATCGAATATCAACTTTGTGATTACGAACAAGATGTTTGGGAAAACTAAAAAAAAAAGAAATAACATTTCCTGTGAAATGTTATTTCTTTTTTTACAAAAAATTTGATTTTGAGGCTTCTTCTGACATTTTTTGAGCATTTTCTGTTCCCAAGTACAATTCTATAGCATAGTGAGCAACATACAAAAGCGGGCTTATAGAAATAGCAATAAAAAATTTGTAAATATAGTTGATCAAACCCACCGAAATAACCTGTGTAAAACTCCAAGCAGGATTTCCAAGCCAGTAAAAAGCAATGATCAAAACCACAAAACTATCCACAAATTGCGAAACTAAGGTCGATCCTGTGGCACGCAACCAAACATTATCTTTTCCTGTCCATTTTCTAATAAATACAAAAGTGGCTACATCCAAAAGTTGACCGATCAAAAAAGCAACCAAAGAACCAACAATAGCTCCCATACTTTGCAAAAAAACTTTATTGTATGCCTCATCAAAATTAAAATGATTGCCTTTAGAGTCCACAGAATTTAGGTCGAGCCAAAACTGTGCAGACGGCAAACAAGTAATCAGCCAAATCATAAAAAAAGCATAAGTAATACACAAAGCCGTTAAAATGGATATTTGTTTGACCCCTTTTTTTCCAAAGTATTCATTAATAATGTCCGTTGTAATAAAAACAATAGGCCACATCACTACTCCTGCGGTCAAATTGAAATCCAGTTTTTGGTCACTAAAAAAACTTAATTGGGCAGGAGATAGCCCCAAAGTTCGTTCTAAGGAAAAAATTTTCATGCCCGCCAATTCAGCAAGCAGGACATTGGTGATAAAAATTCCGCCCAAAATCAAAAACAAATTCGTCTTTTTGTTTGTAAATGCTTCCAAATTATTTTGTGTTAAATATTTTTTATAAACTATTTGAAAACATACAAAGTTTAAAGTATTTTTTAGTTTCTTCTTTTGCTAATTTTGTTCAAAGAAATATTTTTTTGCAGGCTACATTTGTGCGTTCCAACCGCAAAATTTCGTTTTTTTGAGTGTTTACTGGCTCTGTTTTGTACTCTTTTTCGCCACATTTTAAAACTATTTTCACACATATTTTTACGCATCAAAGCAATTACATCACTTTCGTTGATGCCAAATTGTGCTTTGATTGCATCAAAAGGCGTTCTATCTTCCCAAGCCATGCCAATAATGCGATCTAGCTCTTGTTCAGAAAAAAAAATTGTATTTTTCATGATTTTTAATTAATAATTTTCATTTATAGACATTTTGTTAAAAAAAATAGTTTAGAAGTTACATTTTTTAATTCGAACAACAAAAATAATTTCAAAAACTTTTGTTGTTCGAAAAATATCTATTTTCCTGTGCTGCCATAACCGCCTGTTCCTCTCAAAGTTTCACTCAAAACTTCGACATTTTCCCAAGAAATTTGTTGGTAAGACGCAATGATAAGTTGGGCAATTCTTTCTCCGTTTTTAATGACAAAATCTTGATCAGAAAAATTGATGAGCAAAACCTTCATTTCGCCCCTAAAATCGGAATCAATCGTGCCAGGTGCGTTTAAAACCGTAATTCCATGTTTGAGAGCCAAGCCACTTCGGGGTCGGACTTGTCCTTCGTAACCCTTTGGAATTTCTACAAAAAGTCCTGTCGGAACGAGAAATCTTTGCATGGGTTTCAAAATAATTTCTTGTTCTAAAAAAGCCTTCAAATCCATTCCCGCCGAGCCATCTGTTTGATAATGAGGCAGTTCGTTGTTGGAACGATTTACAATATTTATTGCTAACATTTTCGTTTTTTTGCAAAAATAGCATTTTTTTTAAATATTAAATACTTTCATTTCTACGCTGCGGTTGCGTTTTCTATCCAATTTACTTGTTCTGAATCTTTTAGGTAAAATAAAATTAAAAGAAGAACAAACAGTAACTTTTCATCATTGTTTTAATTTTGTCTTGAAACTTACAATTTTAGTTCCATTTTAACAAAATATTTCTTTTTTTACTAAAAATAATTGATCTTTGCCAAAATTAAAAAATAGTAAATTCACTCAAAATTTTAATCACTATGAAATATTTTTTGATATTATGTTTGTTTTTTGGGCTATTTGAGACAATTTTTGCTCAAGAATTGCCCATTACGCCCAAATTACTTTCCGACAAATGCTCCAAACCGAGAGGATCACAGGAAATTACACATTTGGTACTTCACTTTTGTTCTGATGCCGTTGAAAATCCTGCAAATCCTCATGTAGTACAAAGAAATGTTGAAATTTTTGAAACTTACCAAGTTTCTGCGCATTATTTGGTGGGCAGAGATGGGCAAATTTATCAATTAGTCAAAGAGGACAGAATGGCGTTTCATGCGGGCAAAGGAAAAATGCCACAAGCGCCTTTTTACGAAAACGAGTTAAATATTCGGTCTATTGGCATCGAAATTATGGCGGTTGGTTCAGAAAATGACATGAAAATGTTTATGTCGGCTGAAAATTATCGCAAAATTGACAAAAAAAATATTGGTTTCACAGAAGAACAATATCAAGCCTTGAACAAATTGATAGCGGATATTTTGAAAAGAAATCCTAAAATTGTCAAAGACAGAAAGCACATTATCGGGCATGAGGAATTTGCACCTGCTCGCCGCAGCGATCCAGGCGAATTATTTGACTGGAAAAAAATTGGTTTCTAAACATTTATTTTACTTTCTCAAACAAACAACAAAATGAAAAAAAAACTTGTCTTATTTTTAATTAACTTCTTGTCTATCAGTGTTTTATTTGCACAAAATACAGAAAAAGACACGACTTATTGGAAAAATTCTATCCAAACAGGGTTAAATTTTAATCAATCTTCTTTTTCTGGAAATTGGAAAGCAGGAGGCGTAAATTCGGTGGCTTTAGGGGCTTTTTTCAACGGAAAATTTAATTATTCCAAAAATAAAATGCTGTTTGACAACGAAATTCAGTTGCAATATGGCGTAGTCAAAAATGATGGACAATCCACCAGAAAAAATATTGACCGAATTTTTATAGACTCAAAATTGGGTTATGGCATCTCTAAAAGTTGGAATTTGTTTTATTCTATCAATTTTCTTTCGCAATTTGATGTCGGAAATAATTATGGAACTGATGCCACAGGCAAAGAAACGCAAACCATCATTTCGCGCTTTATGTCGCCTGCTTATTTGACGCAATCTTTGGGCGTTGAATACAAACCTGTCGACTTTTTTTCCTTGCGTTTTGGCACAGGAACGTTGCGCCAAACTTTTGTAACAGATTTGGAATTGTATAAAACTGAACCCAAAAATTATGGCGTTCCAATTGGAAAAACTTTGCGAAATGAAATGGCTTTTCAATTTATTGCCAATTTTGACAAAGACGTTTTGCCAAATTTGAACCTAAAAGCTCGTGCTTTAATTTTTTCAAATTACGAAGATTTGGCTGCTACTGATGTTCGTTTTGATGCAAATTTGACTGCCAAAATCAATAAATGGGTAAATGTAAACCTTTCTGGTGTGCTTTTGTACGATCAGGACATGGACACAAAAATTCAGTATAGCCAAACGCTGGCTTTGGGTTTTTTATATACTTTTGCCAATTTTGTGGAAACAAAATAGTGTTTGTAAAGCCAAATTCCATCATTTGGCTTTATAAATTTTATTCTTTAGAATCAAACATAATTTGCATAGAATCGTCATTTAAACGTTCTTGACGCAGTTTTTGTGCGGTTTTCAAATCTTTTTCTACTCGGTCAAAAGCATAAACCAAATTTGATTTTTTGTCAATTCCTCGTTCTGCTTCCAAATCGTGAACCAAATCTTTCAAATGCTCTTCGACTGTGTTTTGATCCAAATTTTCCAATGTTTTTTCAGAATTAACTTGTGCGGTTATTTCTTCCAAAGTCATATTTCTGCCTTCATTTGCAAAAATAACTTTCATCAAACGTTTGCGAATGTTGCTTTTTCGTCTGCGGATACTCGGTGCAATCAAAGTCAAAGAACGCAAAACTGGAATGGCAAAAAATAAAGCCGAAAAGGAAAAAGGAATCCAACCTAAACCAATTTCTACCCAAGCTCCCAAATCAAATTCGGGGTCTGCGCCGATCCCAATTCCGACTACAGAACAACACAAATTGAACAGATTTAGCCCAATTACCCAAGTGTTTGTCCAAATTGTATTTCCTGTAATTTCGTAAGGTGCTTCGTATTCGTTCCAATAAAATTCTATTGGCACGCCTTGATTATTGTTTACTTTTCTGACAAAATTGCTAAAATCTGCATACAAAACGCCATTTTCACTCACTTCTGCCTTGCCTTCGAATCGGAATAAACAATCGGAAAACATATTTTCTGCTTCGTTTTTTGGCAAACCGTTCAAGGCTTTTAGTTCGCTTAATGTGATAATTCCTTTGTTTTCTCTTAAAAAAGAGGCGATTTCTTGTTGATCAAACCAAATTGGTTTTTCGTATCGCGGTTCTCCAAAAACAAAATCGTAAATGCAAGCCGTAAAGCCTTTTTCTACTTTTTCTATTGATGGTTTTTGGATAATTTCTGTATTTGTAGGCTCTGTTTTGTTTTCTTTCTTGTTTTTACCGTTCAATTTTCGTTTCATTCTTGCGCTCATCGAAGATTTTGCTTCGTAGCGTTTATAATCGTAACCCCTTGAATCAGTGGTAGAATAGGTGGTATTTTCTACGGTGTGCCATTGAAAAATTCCTGTGAACAAATCGCCAAAAACGCTGCCAAAACCATCTCCAACGTCAATATCTCCGTCGCCATCTCCTGCAACCAAAAACATGATAATTACGGCAATAATAATGACCAGAAAAACCAAGAAATAAACCACCAAAGTAACCGCAATCCATAACCTAAAAAAGACTTTGAATGCTTCCCAAAGCCATTGTTGAGCAATTTTTAGGTATTCTGCAAATTTTCGTTCGCCTCTGCGAGTAAGGTCTGCAAAATCATAAATAATTTCGCCTTTTTCGCTTACTTGTAACCTACAATCGTATTTTTCGAGCAACAAATCAAGGTTTTGCTGCACGTCAAAAATAGCAATTCCTGTGGCTGCTGCAACATCTGTAAGCAAAAAACGCCTATGATTTTGGAGGTATTGCTCTATCATTTCTATTTTTTGGCTGTCTTGATTCATAAAATTTTGAAAAAGGTGATCATTGAGAACTTTTTTTTTATACTTGTACACAACTTCCTGCAATTATTTTCCATTGTTGATCAAACAATTTCCAAACCCTGATGTAAGAAAATGTACCATTTAGGACTTGCTCAAAATATTTGCCATCAATCTTAATTTTCACAGAAACTACAGCGGTATCGCCTATCAAATTGATCTGTTGTTGGCTTGCCGAAATTTCGTGAACGGTCATATTTCCAGAACAATAGGTTTGCATATCCATTTCTTTGCTGACGGTTTGCCCGTTTGGAAGATTAAAAAGTAAATCCTGATGTAATAAATTGTCTAAAATTTCGACATCATTGCTTTTGATAGCAACCAAAAGTTTTTCTTCATTTAAAATAATCTGTTCTTTTAGATTTTGCATATTTGTAAGTTAAAAAATGCTTTATAACTGCTTTTAAGGAACAGATACAAAGCATTTTAGATCAAAATATTACTATAAAAGTTCTTTAATTAGCTCCAGAGAGTCGGCTGTCATTGGTTTGGTAATGAATTTGGTTACAAAATTGTTGATCATCACCTGATCGATGTCGCGCTTGTTGTCTGAACTAGACAAAACCACAATTTTACATTTTTTGGTAATTGATTCCTCAAAACGTCCAAATTCATACAAAAAGACAAAACCATTCACAATGGGCATATTGATGTCCAAAAAAATGAGATTAGGCAAATTTTCAGGAGTATCTTTGTTGCTTGCCAAATATTCTAAGGCACTTTTTCCCGAATTTTTGATTTCTACTTTTGTAGCAAATTTTGTTAATTGAATAATTCTTTTGCTAATAAAATTATCAGTGTCGTTGTCATCAACGAGCATCACCAAGTCTATGGGTTGGTTCATGGATATTTGAGATTTAGATGTTGCAATGAAACATTTTTTTTTGATTTTTTCAAATGAAATATTTTATTTTTTGATAAATTATCAAATAAACTTAAAAAAAACATTCCCAAAAACACACAAAATTAATATTTATTCTTTTCTTTGTTGGAAAATTACAAAATTTATGGAAATTATCAAAAAAATATTGAGAGGGTTGAATATTTTTTCGACAAATGTATTTGGAAGTTTTATGGTGATCAAACGTTTTTTGATTGCCCTAATTGGAATATTGAGCTATTCACGCATGAATCTGGTAAACCATTTGCACATTGAAGGAACGGAAAATTTAGAAAATTTGCCTGAAAGAAACGTAATTTTCTTATCTAATCATCAAACTTATTTTGCGGATGTCATTGCGTTTTATCATATTTTTTGTAGCGTAAAATGGGGTTTCAAAAACAGCATTAACAACCCAATTTATTTGCTAATGCCCCGTGTAAGAATGTTTTTTATTGCTGCCGAAGAAACCATGAAAAGCGGTTTTTTGCCCAAACTTTTTGCCTATGCAGGTGCGGTTACAGTCAAACGAACTTGGAGAAGTGAAGGGCAAAATGTGGATAGAAATTTGGATATGGACGGCACAGAAAAGATAAAACAAGCCCTTTCTGACGGTTGGCTCGTGAGTTTTCCGCAAGGCACAACTAGCCCTTTTGCACCAATCAGGAAAGGAACGGCACACATTATCAAAAATTATCAGCCAATCGTAGTTCCTGTGATTATCAATGGTTTTCGGAGGGCATTTGACAAAAAAGGACTGTTTTTTAGAAAAAAAGGAACTGTCATGACCGTAAAATTCAAAGAAGCGATCCTTTTTGACTTCAACGCCCCTGTAGAGGATATTTTGGAAATTGTAAAAAAATCGTTGGAACAAGAAGTAGTGCTTACAGATGTGAAAAAATTTAAAGGTTTAAAATGGAAATAAGCCTTTTTTTTGTATCTTTGAAAAATAATTTTTTTTTAGGAAATTATGGCATATAATAAATTCAAAAAACTAGAAATTTTGCGCAGAGAATTGGGAATTAAAGACATTATGCGCAAATGGTTGCCACAAGAAATAAAGTCATATACGACAATTAGTTCCTTGTTAAAAGAGTCGCTTGATGAAGCAAGTTATGAAAGTTTGACCACAGAAAAAGCCAAATCTGAAAGCATCATTAGTCCAATTATCAAAGAATTGCGCCGAAAAAATCCTGCCAAATTTAGCTTTTTTTCTGGTTTTGAATTTAATGTAGATGCTTCAAAAAATTTGAAAGGCTATTGCGATTATGTGCTTTCGGCAGATACAGAAAGAGGAGAAATTACATCTCCAGTTTTTGCCTTAGTAGAAGCCAAAGATGGCGAAATAGACAAAGGATATGCACAATGTGGCGCAGAAATGTATGCTGCACAAATTTTTAATGAACGTGAAGGAAATCCAAAAAAAAATATTTATGGCTGCGTAACCAACGCTACATCGATCCAAATTATATTCCGCTTACTTTTGCAGAACCGCATCGGGTTTTGGGCGTTTTGCAATGGATTTTAGACAAAAGTTTGGCAAATGAATCATAATTTTAACAAAAAAAATTAGAAAATTATGGCATACAATACATTCAAATTAAAAAAATTAAAGGAAAAATTTGGAATAAAAAACAAATCTATTCCTTTTTTGCCCAAAGATTTGCCAATTTTTGATGTTTCCAAACAATTATTAGACGATCTGATAGACGTTACAGGCATTGGTTTGGGAAGCGAAAAAGCAAAATCGGAATTGATCATCACTCCTATTTTGAGAGAATTTAGGCGCAAAAATATCGAAAAACTTAGTTTTTTTTCAGGTTATGAATTTAATATCGATAAAAAACAAGGTTTAAACGGTTTTTGTGATTTTATAATTTCCACAGAAATAAATACGGTTGAAATTGAAAGTCCTATTTTTTGTTTTGTAGAAGCCAAAAAAGATGATATTGATGGCTGGCTCGGACAATGTGGTGCAGAAATGTATGCTGCACAAATTTTTAATGAGCGCGAAGGAAATCCAAAAAAAAATATTTATGGTTGCGTAACCAACGCTTTTTCTTGGTGTTTTCTGAAATTAGAACAAAAAAATTTGTACATCGATCCAAATTATATTCCGCTTACTTTTGCAGAACCGCATCGGGTTTTGGGCGTTTTGCAATGGATT
>RDXG01000325.1 GCA_004292785.1 Bacteroidota bacterium | reverse complement strand
TTTTTTTATTGACCTTGACCTAATGAAAAAGCATTTTTTCCGTTGAAAGTACAAAGGTTTTCTGTTTTGATAAAATCAATATCCAAATCTACAAAACGATCCAACAAAGCTGCAATTTGGCGATGTCTGATGGCTTGATCAGCTCCGTCAGCAGACATGAAACGCAATCTCCAATGATCTGTGCAGAATGTTTCAGGGAAACCTGAAGGCCACACCATAATTCCACGATTAGAAATCATTTTTAATTCTAAACCAGCCGTATTGATGCTAGGAACGATTTTAGCAACCAATTCTTCGGTTGTGCCTCCCCAATGAATAAATACGTCTGTGCCAATAGTTTGTTTTGGAGCTGCCTCTTTTCTCACGTATGCTGGCAAGACCATTTTCTTTTTGCCTTCTGCTGTATAAGTTACGGCTTTGAATTTGGAAGGTTTTTTGCCCAAACGTTCAATTACTGCTTCTGCAAATTCTTTTGTACCTACTTTGGTTTTGCTAATTCCTTCTTTGAAAATATCGTAAGTATGAACGCCATCTTCAAGAGTTTTTAACCAAGCATTATGTACTTTTTCAGCAACTTCGGGCTGATCGATGTGAACCAACATTTGCACACCTGCCAACAATAAACCAGACGGATTTGCCAAATTTTGACCTGCTCTGCGTGGTGCAGAACCATGAATAGCCTCAAACATAGCCGAATCAGGTCCGATATTTGCAGAACCTGCCAAACCTACAGAACCTGCAATTTGGGCAGCAATGTCAGAAATAATATCACCATAAAGATTTAAAGTAACAATTACGTCAAAAATTTCTGGAGTATCTGCTAGTTTTGCCGACCCGATGTCGATGATCCAATGTTCTTGTTCGATGTCTGGATATTCTGCACCAATTTCATCAAAAACTTTGTGGAACAAACCATCAGTTTGTTTCATGATGTTGTCTTTGGTAAAACAAGTAACTTTTTTTCTGCCATACTGACGAGCATATTCAAAAGCATAACGAACAATTTTTTCGCAACCAGGTCTAGAAATCAATTTCAAACACTGAATTACTTCGTCTGTTTGTTGATGCTCGATGCCAGCATACAAATCTTCTTCGTTTTCGCGAATGATTACCAAATCCATTGCAGGATATTTTGTATCTACATAAGGATGGTATGCCACGCAAGGTCTGATGTTTGCATACAAACTCAACATTTTGCGGGTTGTAACGTTCAAACTTTTGAAACCACCTCCTTGTGGGGTTGTGATCGGTGCTTTATAAAATACTTTTGTTTTTCTCAACGAATCCCAAGCTTCTGGGGCAATACCCGCTGAATTTCCACTTAAAAATACTTTCTCGCCAATTTCAATCGTTTCAATCGCAATGTTTGCTCCTGCGGCTTGTAAGATTTTTAAACTAGCGTCCATAATTTCAGGACCGATACCGTCGCCATGTGCAACAGTAATAGGGGTGGGTTGCAAATCTGCCATTTTATATAAAAAATTAAATGCGTATAGCTAAAATAATTTGCAAAGGTTTAAAAAATTATTAGAAAAAGCAAATGAAAAAAGGATTAATTCGAAGAGAACAGAAAATTAGATTTTATACTCGAATCCCAATGACAGCAACATCGTCGGTTTGTTTATAATTTCCTTTCCAAGCGTCAAAAGTATGCGCCAAAATCTCGCCTTGTTCGCGCATTGGTTTTTCAGAAATTCCGAAAAGCATTTTTTTGAAATTGCCCACCATAAATTTTCTATTTTCTGTGCCTCCAAATTGGTCTTGAAAGCCATCAGAACACAAATAAATAGTTATCAGTGGCGAGAGTTGAGAGGAAAGAGTTGAGAGATTCTCATTTTTTATTCCCTCTTCTCTTTCCTCTTGCCTCTCAATACTAATTTCATGTTTTTGGTAAGAAAAATCCTTTTCAATTTTGCCTCCAATGGGTTTTTTGTCTGCTTTAATTTCTCTAAATTCCTTGTTTTGAACGTAATAAAGTGGATTCATTGCGCCTGCATAACTGACCATAGAAATATCATTTCTCAAAGAAGTGGAACTTCTTTTTTCGATAGTCAAAATCGAAATATCCATGCCATCGGCTATTTTGCCTTCCGAATGTAAAAGCGTTTTTGCCAAAAGCGGACTCATTTGATTTAAGATTTGATCGGGTTCATAGATTTCTTGATCGTTTACAATTTGGTTCAAAATATTATTGCCGATCATGGTCATAAAAGCTCCCGAAACGCCATGCCCTGTGCAATCCGCAACTGCCAAAATGTATTTTTTCCTAATCTCTTGCCCCTCAACCCTCGTTTCTTTTTCGGCAAACCAATAAAAATCGCCTGAAACAATGTCTTTAGGGCGAAAAAATACAAAACTTTCAGGAAATATTCGTTGAATTTCTGACTCTTTGGGAATAATGGCGTTTTGAATACGCAAAGCATAATTTATTGACGAAATAATGTTGTCTCGTTGTTTTTCAACAGTATGCAAAGTCGAATTCAGTTCTTCATTGGTTTCGTTGAGTGCCAAAGTGCGTTCTGTAACTTTTTGTTCTAAAACCACATTTTGTTCTTTGACTAATTGCAAATTTTCGGCTTGTGCTTTTAGGGTTTCTTTGCGATACGAATTGATTTTGTCGCCCAAAGCAATAGAAAATAAAACTAACTCTGCCGTAGAACCAATATCTAAACTATATAACGTAAGCATAGACACAGGAAATAATCCCGCCAAAATCAAATTCATGATGGTTGAAAATGCCAAAAACACAGAAAAAGCTATTAAAAACAGTTTTGCAGGTTGATATTTTTTGTAGAAATAAAGATAAATACTAATAAAGAGAATAGAAATATTGGTGTAAATGTTAAATATTTGGTACAAAAGTACATTTAAGTTGATGTAACCCGCTAAAAAAATGAAACCTGCCAACAAATGTAAAGCCGAAGAAATCTCTAACATTCTTTTTCCTTTTGGGTAATTGGTGGATAATTGCAAAAAATTAATCGTAAAAAAGCCTAAAAATATAGCTGCCATAGCCACAATGAGGGCAAAATAATCATTGATTAAGAAATGGTATTTGCCCATCAAAACAACAGGATAGCCTTTCAAAAAGAAAACGACTAAGCCAATGGTAAAAGAATTGCCTACATAATAGAAATAAGCCCGATTCCAAGTAGTAATACCTATAAATAAATTGTAAAGTACCATGACCAAAACAGCCCCAAAAAACAAAATATCAGGGAGTGTTTGCCTAAAAACTACTCCCGAAATTTTGCTATCAGATAACAAATATATTGGCAATGCCAAAGGTGTATTCGCCGCCACACGAATATAACAAGTTAGCGTATCTTGTTCATAATGAGGCAACAAGAAAGGCGAATTAGGCACTTGTATTTCATATTTTTTGGCTAATATTTCTTTCTTCATTACCAAATCTTGACCCTTCAATACATACAATTCGGCAGTGTCCAAAACGGGGTGGTTAATACGAATATAAAATTTTGTTTTTTGTTGATTAGCCATTTTAAATTTGACCCAATAAGCCGATTTTGTAACCCCAAAACTTGTATATTCGGTAGTTGGCACACTAAATTTGTCATCAGGAATTTGGCGAATTTGCTCAAAAGTTATGGTATGATTAGCATCTTCCAAATACAATGCTTGATCATATCCAATAGGAAAATAATCTTGTTCTGGGTTCAAAACAATTACTTTTTGGGCAAAAGTGCCGAATGAAATGCCTAATAAATAGGTCAATAAAAAAATGACTTTTTTCATTTTGGGTAAAAATTAAAATATAAAAATGCTTACAAACGAATCCCAATCACCAGCACATCATCAATTTGCTTTTCTTTGCCTTCGTTTCGCCAATTTTCGAAAGTTTGGTTTAATATTTCTTTTTGTTCGGACATCGATTTTTCGTGAATTTCCAAAAATAAGGTTTTCATTTTGGCAATCGTAAATTTGCGTTTGTCTGTCCCTCCAAATTGGTCTTGAAAACCATCTGAAAACAAATAAAAAATAGTTGGCAAATTTAGTTCAATTTCTATTTTAGAGAAAATCCGTTCGGCTTCTTTTTGTTCGCCACCGATGGGCATTTTATCAGCTTTTAGTAAAGTTAATTCTTTGTTTTGGATATAAATAAGCGGATTTTTTGCTCCTGCAAATTCAACTTTGTGTTTTTCTTTGTCAATTAACACCAAACTCAAATCCATGCCGTCATGGTTTTCTGTTTCGGCTTGTTTGAGGGCTTGGCGCACGCCTTTGTGCAGTTCGTTCAAAAGTAAATCAGGGCTTGTAAGGTGGTCATTATCCACCAATTTGTGCAAAATTTCGTTGCCGAGCATGGTCATAAAAGCTCCCGAAACTCCATGCCCTGTGCAGTCGATGGCAGCTACAATGACTTTCCCTTCGACTTTCTCCACAAAATAAAAATCACCTGAGACCACATCACGCGGTTTGAACAAAATAAAAAAATCGTATAAATGCTTTTGTATGGTTTCATGTTTGGGCAAAAAAGCCTCTTGGATTCGGCGAGCATAGTTTATGTTTTGCATAATATGCTTGTTGCGTTCCTCTACGGCTTGTTTTTGTTCGTTGAGTTCGAGGGTTCTCTCTGTTACTTTTTGTTCTAAAACCACATTTTGTTCTAAAATTATTCGCCTATTTTCTTCAGAAATTTGTAATTTTTCTTTTTCCGCCACTTTGCTACGGTAGCCCAAACCTAAGGAAAAGGTAATCAATTCGACCAAAACGCCTATTTGTACAATTACGCCATCAGTTTCAGGGTCAGTATTGGCAAAAATAACTTGTTTTAAAATAGCCGCAGACAAGGGTAGCGTCATTGCCAAATAACCCATCACCATATAGCCTGCCAAAATAGGATTTTTTTTCCAAGCCGCATAAATCAGCACTAAACCCAACAAAATATCTAAAATAAAAGCAATAAGCACCATGTTATTATTGGAAATATTGCTGGGAGTTTGGTAATAAACCAACATAATCACAAGCGTAAAAATCATACGCCCCAAAATCCAATAGTCGCAATAGCGGTTTATTTTTGGGTTTATTTGCGGAATATTAAGAAAATAACGAATAAACTGCGTATAAAGTAGGGTTACGGAAAGTGGGATAATATGGCTTGATATTTCCAACAAATAGGGCATTTCCTGAAGCCAATCATAGACCTCTACGGACACCAACACCATCGACAAAACATACAAGGCATAGTACAAATATGCCCTGTCCCGCACCATAAAAAAGAAAAATAAGTTATAAAAAAACATCAATAACATAGCACCCTGAAAAAAGAGTTGTTTTTCGATGTTCTTCGCATACTTTTGCTGATATATTTCAGGTAAACTCAACGTCATATCTGTAAAATAGGACTGGGCATCAGTTTGGATTTGTCCTTTACCAATAATTGTAAGAGTATCACCGTAGGCAAGCGTAAAAGGAAAAATATTGGCTTTAAAAGCAGATGCCCTTTGGCTAAAAGGAATACTTTTGCCTGTTTTTTGGGTTTTGAGTAATTGGTTTTGACCAAAAATGTAAAAATCTAAAGCCTCAAAGTTACCTATTTCGAGGGCAAAATCAACTTGGGTTCGAATTTGGTTTGTAAGTGTAATTTTGTACCAATAAACAGTTTTAGGATTGATGGCTGTTTTGGGCTTGGCATAAAGATCAAGCGAAAAAATAGGCTTTTGGATTTGTTCGAGGCTTATTTTGTTCGCGCTATCGGCATAGAAATAGGTAAAATCGTTGAGTCGATATTCTTTTTGGACAGAACCGATCACAAAGATTCGTTCCTGCGCCTGCAAAAAAGTAGCAGACAAAACATAAAAAAAAACAAATAAAATTATATTTTTCATATTTTTATTCCAATAACGGCAACATCATCAGTTTGTTTATAGTTTCCTTTCCAATCATCAAATTTTTGTGCCAAAATCTGGCCTTGTTCAAACATTGTTTTTTCGGAAATTTCAAAAAGCATTTTTTTGAAGTTGCCTACCATAAATTTACGATCATTTTCTCCACCAAATTGATCTTGAAAACCATCAGAAAATAAATAGAGAGTGGTGGGGCAAGAGGATCGAGAGGCTGGAGTTAAGGGATTCAAGATGCCACTTCTCTCTTCTATCAACTCTTGTCCCTGATCGCTATTCTCTAAACTCTGCAAACTAATTTCGTGTTTTTGGTAAGAAAAATTTTCGTCAATTTTGCCTCCAATGGGTCGTTTATCTGCTTTTATTTCTCTAAATTCCTTGTTTTGAACGTAATAAAGCGGATTCATTGCTCCCGCATAACTCACTTTAGAAGTTCCATTTCTCAAAGAAGTGGAAGTTCTTTTTTCGATGGTCAAAATTGAAATATCCATGCCATCTTTAATTTTTCCGTCAGCATTTGAAAGTGCTTTTTCGAGCAAAATTGGCATTAAATCCAAAATTTCGTCAGGTTCATGAATTTCATGATCATGAATAATTTTGTTCAGAATATTGTTGCAAATCATGGTCATAAACGCCCCCGAAACGCCATGCCCTGTGCAATCGGCTACGGCAATGATTTTTTTGTCATTTTTGTCTGCAAAATAATAAAAATCTCCTGAAACAATGTCTTTTGGGCGAAAAAACACAAAACTTTCAGGAAATATTCGTTGTATTTCGGCTTCGGTTGGGATAATGGCTTTTTGAATACGCAAAGCATAAGTTATCGAGGAAATAATGTTGTTATTTTTGGTTTGTAGTTCTTCATAAACCACTTTCAGAATGTTGTTGGCGTTTTGCAATTCTTCGGCTTGTGCGGCAATTTCTTCGGCTTGTTGTTTCGCTTCTTCGTTTTGTGTTAATAAATCTTCTTTTTGTTGGGATAAAATGGTGTTTGTTTTGCGTTTTTGCACAAATCCAAAAGACAAAATGCCAACCAAAATCACCACAAAAGCAATTACGATCATAAAAATATTGCTCATTAAGCGTTCTTTTTCAATTTCTTGCTGTTTGAGGTCTTGTTCTTTGGTGAGCAAAATAATTTGGGCTTGTTTTTTTTCGTTTTGGAATTGCGCTTCCAAATAAGCAATATGTTCGGTACTTTTTTCGCTAAAAATAGAGTCTTTAATTTGTGTATATTTTTGATAAAAATCTAAGGCTTCGTTCAAACGATTTTGCTTTTGATAAATTCTGGACAAACCAAAATAGGCGCGCTGTATTTCCAATTTGATGCCCATTTTTTGAGCAATTTGTAGGGCTTCTTTAAAAAAAAGAATGACTTTTGAATGATTTTTTCCTTCCTGATGAGCTTCTGCCAAGCTGTTGAGTGCTTCTGCCAATCCATAAAAATTATTGATTTTGCGGTGAATCTGAACGGCTTTTTTCAACAATTCGATGGCTTTTTCAATTTGTTTTTGTTGCGTATATAATTCACCCAAATAAATATAAGCATAACCCAAAATGCGTTGGTTATCAATTTGTTCTGCCAAATTTTTTGCTTTTTCCAAATAAAAAAGAGCCGATTTATAATCTTTTCTTTTCAAATTGACCATGCCCAAATTTCTGCAACTTGTGGCAATTCCTTCTTTGTCGTTTCGGTTCTCTTTGATTTTCAATGATTTAAGATTATATTCTAAGGCTTTTTCCAAATCGCCTTTGTCCAAATAAACGTTTGCCAAATCGTTGTAACGAAAAGAAATAAGCGTAGAATCTGCAATTTGGTTCGCAATTTTTAGTGATTGATGATGAAAAGTAATTGCAAAATCATATTTTCCTTGACGATACGCCATCAAGCCTTCATAACCCAAACTGCGCGCCAAACCTTTTGGATAATTTATTTTTTTTGCAAGTTCACTGGCTTCTTGGGCAATTTTGGCAGCTTCACTTATTTGTGTATTTCGCAAGGCAAAAGCCAAATTATTGAGGGTTTGCACTCTTAAAGTGTCAGAAATATTGTTGCTAATTTTTAGAGTTTGTAACACTTTTTTTAGGCTATCTACCGTATTTTGGGCAGAAATTGGTAAAATTAATGCAAACCATAGATATAAAAGTACAATAATTTTTTTCACCTAGCGAATGATTTTTTATTAAAATATTTGCAAAAATAATGAAAAAAGTCCAAAAAAATGTTATTTTACTCAAATTCTTACGCCAACTACCAGCACGTCATCGGTTTGTTTGTTATCGCCACGCCATTGATCAAAAGCAATTTCGAGCAGATTTTTTTGTGTTTCCATTGGTTTGTCTGCAATAGAACTAAGCAAATTTCTGAAATTGTTAGACATAAATTTGCGTCTTTTTTCTCCCCCAAACTGATCCTGAAAACCGTCTGAAAACATATAAAAAGCACAACTTTCTTGTTCAAATTGCAATTCGTGTTTTCGATACGAAAAATCATCTTTCATGATTCCTCCGATGGGTACTCTGTCGGCTCTTATTTCATTAAATTCCTTGTTTTTAACATAATAAAGTGAGTTTTTCGCGCCCGCATAAGCAATTTTTTTCTCTTCTTTATAAATGGTTACAATGCTGATGTCCATGCCGTCTTTAACCGTTCCTTCGCTGTGCAAAAGGGTTTTTTCTAACAAAATTGGCATCATGTCCAAAATTTCATTGGGTTCATAAAATCCGTGACTAAGCACAATTTGGTTAAGAATATTGTTGGCGATCATGGTCATAAACGCACCAGGAACTCCATGCCCTGTGCAATCGGCTACGGCAATTACTTTTTTGTTGTATTTTTCGCCAAACCAATAAAAATCTCCTGAAACAATGTCTTTTGGTCGATAAAAAACAAAACAATCCAAGTGTTTTTGTAACTCAATTTCTTTGGGCATAATGGCGTTCTGAATGCGTCGGGCATAATTAATGCTGTCTGTTACATTTTTCAAAAGTCTTTCCCCCGATTCTTTGAGTACAGTAACTTCTTCCAGATTTTGCTGCAAAATTTGGTTCTGCTCTTGAATTTTTGCCTCTGCTTTTTTGCGTTTATTGATCAAATAAGCAATCGATAAATATTGGTGTATGTTTCCTTGCTCGTCATAGACTGGATTAATTACCGAATCGATCCAATACAAAGAACCATCTTTGGCTTTGTTGCAAACTTCTGCCCTCCAAGTGCTGCCTTGTGTGATACTTTGCCACATTTGTGTCCAAAATTCCGTGCTGTGATGCCCAGAATTAAGAATTTGGTGATTTTTTCCAATAAGTTCTTCTGCTGTATGCCCAGAAACTTGACAAAAAGCATCATTTACTTTGTTTATTTTTCCTTTATTATCCGTAATAGAAACAATGGCGCTGTTGTCTAAGGCTTTGGTGATGGCTTTATTTTCGGAAAGTGCTGTTGCAAGTGCTTTTTGTTTGGTTTGTAAATGCTCTTGTGCTGTTTGAAGTTCTTCTAAGTTTTGTTTAAGTTCTTCTTCGCTTGACAAAAGTTGCGCATTTTTTTGTTCAACTTCGTGAATTAATGTGCTGATCTGTTCGGCAACAGAGAGTTTGTTTTCTGTTTCAACCAATTTTTTATAGGTATTTTCAAGTGCAATTTTTTGGTTAATCAAATCACTGTTTGCTTGTGCAAGTTCGCGCATCCCCACGTCCATAGTGTTGTTTAACAAATCTTTTTCTTGCTCATGTTGTTCATAAGCATGGCTAACAAGTTCGAGCAAAACAAGGATATTTTCGGGAATATCGTTTCCTTTGCCAAATACTTTGCGTAATTGCCTTTCGAGTACCTTGTGATATTGTGTATTGATTTGCATTGAAAATAATCAAAAATATTCTATT
>RDXG01000324.1 GCA_004292785.1 Bacteroidota bacterium | reverse complement strand
AATCTCGGATAATTTCCCAATCCAAAGCATAATGATGATGCAAAATTCCTGTTTTTTTAGAAAAATATCTCGGCTGATTTTCCATTGGCGAATTGGGTAAAAGCACCAACAGGCGCGCCCAATATTGCTTTATATCTGGCGAATAATCTGAAATATTCAAATGATTTCCCAAAAGTTTCCTTATTTTGAAATTATTTAATTTTTTAGAAACCTCATGCCAAACATAGCCCGAAACAGGAAAATGATCATTTTTTATGGCTTGATTGCTCATGAGTTTATTGGGTTAAAGGGTGGTCTGCCTAATTTTACAATTCTTTTCAAATTTTCTGGCAATAAAGGATAAGTGGCAATCTGTATTCGTTCTAGTTTTAAACAAATTTCGATACTGCCTCTAAACTCTGTAACATACAAAAGTTTTTTACTAGTCAAATTATCAACTCCATTATATCTGCCCTTTTCGCCATTGATGGTAACGCCATATTTCCAAACTTCGCCTTCAAACAAATAAATAGAATCTGTATTTACGCAAGTTGCGCAAGGATACCAGCCTTTCTCCTCTGCAATCAAAACATATTGTTCTGCTTGTGAAAATTTGGCGGTATCTTTTTGTAACTGCTTGATTTTATTGGCTTTAAGTTGATACGTTCCATCTGATTTTTGGATTGTAACTTCTTCAAAACTTTCTTTAATCATCACAACAGTGAGCAAAGCTAATATTAAGGCAAAAATTAACCATTTCCAAAAATTAGGTTTTAGGAACGGTTTTTTGGGTTCGGTTATTTTTTTTATTTCTTCTGTTAGAATCATTGTTTTTTAAAATTGAGCCTTTAAAAGTAACAATAAAAAATTTGAGAAAGAAATATTTTATAAAAATAGTCTATTTTTTAGTCAGCTACCCAAAAAGATAGCCGACTGTTTTAAAACTACCTCAATTTTACCAAAATATCCAAATAACCGATCATCGATTTCAACAAATCTGCAACCTCTTGATCTGTGGCTTTGGGAAACAATTTTTGCACATCTGCGATGGTATTTTGCAAAGTTTCGATGGCTTTTTTGTTGTCTTTTGCCACAAAAGCATCAGCCATGACTTTCAAAGATTGGTTCATGATCGCCATTGCATAGAGTTTTTTCTGCTCCGCTTCCATCTGAAATTCTACTTCACCGCTTGCTTTTGACCAGCCCAAAATTGCGGTTTCTGTTTTTTCTACAATTTGTTTTTTTCGAGTGTCATAATATTTTGTTTTGATCGTAACAGGCTGATTTTCAATTTCTTGGCTAGGATTTACTAGCGTAAATTTGATCATGGCTAATTGTTCGTTAATGCCTGAAAAAGCATTTTCTAGCCTAAAATTTATCTTTCCTTCACTTTGCGATTCGACAGTAAAACCGTACAAATGTGCAAATAAAAGTTGAGAATTATAACTCACTTCTACCGTAATGTCTTTGGCAATCGGTTGAATTAATGCCCCCAAATCTTTTGCAAAAGCCATTTCTTTGTTCAACATATTTTTAAAACCTTGCGAGGAACGAATAAAACTTGTCAAACCTCCACCTTGTGTTGCCAACAATTTGAGTAAAGCCACATTGTAGCCCTCACCGATGCCCACTACCGAACAATCAATTCCTTTGGCATTAAATTCTTTTGATTTATTGACTACTTTTTCCACAGGATTTGAGTCGTAGCCGTCAGTCATCAAAATCATTCTATTGACTTTGCCTTTTTTGTAATTTTTTGCAACTTGCGTATAACCTTCGATCATGGCATCGTACATATCCGTTCCGCCACCTGCCTCAATTCTTAGCACTTCTTCATAAAGTTCTATGCGGTCGTTTCCAATTTTGGAGGCGGGCGAAAGCAAAGATTTTTGCTCATTAAAAGTTACAATCGAAACAATATCTTCGCTACGCAATTTTTTAACAAAATACCCCAAAGCCTCTCTCAAACTTTCAATTCTGTCTTCGCCTGCCATCGAACCGCTTTTATCTATTACCAAAGAAATATTTACAGGCGGAGCTTCAGTATAATTTTGGTTGGTGGGCATATCGTATTGTTCGAATGTAAAATTCAAATCCAAAACTGCCTGTTTGGATTCGGCATTAATTTGGTTTGCAAATTTTGCATAAATTTTCAGGGTTTCATTTGGATCGGGTTGTGCCAAATGTTTGGTCAAAAATTCAGAAAAATGTTTCAAAAATAATTGATCAGGTTTGGGAATAAATCGGTCAGGATATTGCAAAGCCTCTAAAGGTCTGTATTTCACGCCTTTACTCATATTTCCAATGCCTACGCTTCGAGTCAAATCAAAAACATCTAAATCTTTTTCGTAACGCGCATGGATCATGTATTTTTTGCCTTTTGGCAACAAAAAAAACATTTCTCCTGTTTGCCCTGTGTTCCCCAAATACACTTTTTTTCCTTTAATTTCAGACAAATAAACAGGTTCGTTCAAAAACAAAGAGCCATCTCGGTCTTTCAAACGCAATTTTACCAACACTCTGCCCGAAGTTCCTGTGGCGTTGGTGGGCAAAGTTTGCGTAATGCTATCATTTTTATTAACTTCTTGAATAACAGTAGGTTCGTAGGTAAATTTCATGGTAGCAGTCCAGCCTTTGGTGTTTGGCATATCAATATATTTGAAATTATCGATGCCGTCGATGTCAATTTGATACTCATTATTCATCGGGATTTTGAAAACTGCCAAACCATTCGCATCAGTTTTGGACTGAAAAGTAGTATTTAAGGCGTAGCAAGTCAAAGCAAGTTCAAAATTAGCAAGCGGACTTTTATCTGCCTTAGAAACATACAATTTTGCAACAGAAAGATCATCTTTTGGCTTTTCTGAATCAGAAAAACTTTGATTTTCGGTTTTGAGTTGCAATTTTGAACGATTAACCGCAGGTCGAGTTTCACGCAAATAATTTTTGTAATCGTAAGTAATGCTTTTGGTTTGCGTTCCGCCATTTTTCAGAAATTCGATCTGCCATTGATAATAATTTCGGACTTTCAGAACATTGATCTGCCAATATTTCCCTTCTTTGATCTCAAATTTGACCGTTCCGTTGGCATCGGTTTTTTGGGTCATAATTTTGTGAGTTTCTGTTTCAACTAGATCAATATCGGTATTTGCAAGCCCCTTGCCTGTGTTGTCTTTAACGGTTAGCGTAAAGTCGTGAACGCCTTTGGTTTGTGCAAAAATGCTTTGAAAAGCAAACATAAAGCAAATAAATAGGATTTTTCGCATGGTTTTTTTTGGAAATATAACGAAAAGATAAATTTATTTGTATGTTAATTGCTCGATCTTTACAAGAAAACTTATATTTTTTTCTGAATTTTACATCAAATTTTGTTGTAGAGGATTTCCTATTTCTGGCAAACGATACAAAATTGCGCCGCCTTCGCTTACATTAATTTCTAAAACGCCTTTTTTGTGTAGTTTATCCATTGCTTTTTCTATGTCTTCGACAGGAAGTTTGGTGGTCAAAGCAATTTGCGCAATCGTTAAATTATTTTTATGAACCATCAACAATTCGAGCAATTTACTTTCGAGTTCGTTGTCAATTCTTTTCAAATATTTTTCGTGATAATGTTTAAAACCAAAGACTCCTGCGGTCAAAGGAGCAAGCCCTGCCAAAACAAAAGGAGTTAGCACAAATTCCAAAGACGGATTAGTGAGCATGACCGTAACCGTAATAAAGCCTCCAACCGCAGCCGCAGCCGTTCCAGCCTTCGCAATCCATTCTGAAAATTTCATTTGTTTCATAATTTTTATGATCTAAAATTTAATAAAACTGTCCGATCTAAGTCTGACAAATATTTTTTATTGACGTTTCAAAGCCATTTCTGCCACAGTTTTTCCAATCGAAAGCGAAGAAGTTGCGGCAGGCGAAGGTGCATTTCCGACATGAATTGCCAATTTGTCTTCCAAAATCATAAAATCGTCTAGCAAACCTCCTGTTTTGTCGCAAGCCTGCGCCCTTATGCCCGCACCGCCTTCCACAAGGTCATCTTGCTCAATATCAGGCACTAAGCGTTGCAAAGCCTCCGTAAAAGCCGATTTAGAAAAAGAACGATAAAATTCGCCCAAACCCGTTTGCCAATATTTTAAAGCCACTTTTTGAAAACCGCGCCAAGCCATAATTTCAGAAAATTCTTCCCAATCAAAATCTGTGCGTTTGTAACCTTCTCTTTTAAAAGCCAAAACCGCATTTGGTCCCGCCTCGATTCCTCCTCCAATCATTCGAGTAAAATGAACGCCCAAAAATGGAAAATTTGGGTCTGGCACAGGATAAATTAGGTTTTTTACCAAATATTGTTTTTCTTTTTTGAGTTCGTAATATTCTCCTCTGAAAGGAATAATTTTGAAATTTACATCTTTTTGCGTCATTTCTGCCACTTTATCCGAATACAAACCTGCGCAATTAATCAATAATTTGGCTAAAAAAGTCCTTTTTTCAGTAATTACTTCCGAATTTTTAGGAAAGGCTTTAATTTCAATCACTTTTTCGTTGGTTCTCACTTCGCCGCCTAATTGCTCGATGAGTTGTCTGTATTTTTGCGAAACCGCTTTGTAATCTACAATTCCTGTTTGCGGAACATGGATCGCCGCAATTCCATTGACATAGGGTTCAAATTCTTTGATTTGTTCGGCAGGAATTTTTCGTAAATTTTGCAAACCGTTCTGAACGCCGCGCTCAAAAATATTGTCGAGCATCGGCAATTCATTTTTTTGTGTTGCCACAATAATTTTTCCGCACAAATCGAAGGCAATTTCATTTTTTTTGCAAAAATCGACCAGCATTTCATAACCTCTGATGCAATTTTGAGCTTTTAGACTGTTCGGTTTATAATAAATTCCAGAATGAATAACTCCACTATTATTTCCTGTTTGATGTTGCGCAATGTCCGATTCTTTTTCTAAAATACAAACTTTTAAGGCAGGATTTGTTTGCAAAATATTCAAAGCGGTTGCCAAACCCACAATTCCTCCACCAATAATTAATATATCTTGTTCCATAAATATTTCTTTTTGCAAAATTAATTGTTTTTTTGTCTTTATGAATAAAAATATGATACAGTTTTTAACGTGAACAGTAAAACACTGATAATCAACACTTTACTATTCACACCCTCCTTTTACGAAAAAAAATTTTTTTTTAGGTCAATATTTCCAACACTATTTCAGTGTGTGAACAGTAAAACACTGATAATCAATATTTTACTATTCACACCCTCCTTTTACGAAAAAAAATATTTTTTTTAGGTCAATATTTCTAACACTATTTCAACGTGTGAATAGTAAAATACTGATAATCAACACTTTACTATTCACACCTTCCTTTTACGAAAAAAAAATTTTTTTTTAGGTCAATATTTCCAACACTATTTCAGTGTGTGAACAGTAAAACACTGATAATCAACATTTTACTATTCACACCCTCCTTTTACGAAAAAAAATATTTTTTTTAGGTCAATATTTCCAACACTATTTCAACGTGTGAATAGTAAAATACTGATAATCAACACTTTACTATTCACACCCTCCTTTTACGAAAAAAAAAATTTTTTGAGCAGTCCAAGCAAAGAATGTGAATAAGTAAAATTAAGTTAATAACTTATTGATTTTCAATGTTTTACTATTCACATCTAATAAATAAGCTAATTTGTAGCTATTCACATTTCAGTATTTTATAAAAAAATTACAAATGTTATTGTCCGTGAATAAGTTGCAAAAAATGACTTAAATCATTGACAATCAATATTTTACTATTCACATATTCAAAAATTTAAACTCCAAATTAAGGCAAAGTAGGAATTAAAATACAAAAAAATTTAGATGTGAATAGTGTGAATAAGTATATAAATTATTGATTATCAACAATTTACTATTCAATTTTTACAACAAAAGATGTTTTTATAAAATAAATATATGTGAATATCTTTTTTGTGAATAAATTGAATAAAATATATAAAATACTGATAATCAATAGTTTATTATTCACATATTTATGTGAATAAATAATCATTAAAGCCTTCCTATTGCCACTCAAAAAAGATTTTTGTTCGCAAGCATAGCGTTTTTTTAGGCTTAAAGCCTGTGAATAAGTATTTTTTCGATATCTTGTTGTTGCGTGAATAGTGTGAATAAGTCTATAATTAACTGATAATCAATTATTTACAATTCAATTTTTGAGCAAAAACATTTTAAATAATATTTTTTTGTTTGTGAATAAAATAAAGTGAATAATGTGAATAAAAATACAACTAATTGATTATAAGCATTTTACTATTCACATCTAAACGTGAATAGCTATAAAGGGCATTTTTTGTTTTTACAAAAAATTTGTATGTGAATAACTTTTTTGTGAAAAACTTGAATAAGCATATAAAATACTGATAATCAATAATTTAATATTCACATTTTGTGTGAATAATTTTTATTTTTATTTTTTTTATTTTTAAACAAAATAAGTGAATAGTGTGAATAGCTAATTTAACTAATTGATTATAAGCATTTTACTATTCACATCTAAGTGTGAATAGCTAAAAAGGGCATTTTTTGTTTTATAAAAAAAATTATTTGTGAATAAATAAAAGTGAAGAACTTGAATAGATTTATAAAATACTGATTATCAATGTTTTACTGTTCACATAATTTGTGAAAAAGATTATTGGAACAAAAACAAATAAAAAGCAAAAAAATTGGCGTGCATAAGATGTGAATAAGGCTGTGAATAGTGTGAATAAGATTGAATAACTAGCCTTAAAAACGGGACTTATTCACATCCTCTGCGGTTATTCACTTAGTTATGCAAGTTGTTCACATTTTTATAAAAAGTTATTCACATTTTTATTCACGTTCAAAAAAAAGTGAATAAAGAAAATTTTAAAAATTACAATAAAATGTGAATAGCGTGAATAAATTATAATTTTATAGTTTTACGGCTTAAAAACAGTGTTTTATTGAAAAATAAATGTGAACAAAAAAGTGAATAGCTTGTGAACAGTGTGAATAAAGTCTGAAAAAAACTGTTTGAAAATTCGTTTTTTTCGTTAAAAATAACGTTATTCACGCTATTCACGTCTTTTACTATTATTAAAAAAGAAAGAGATGAATCTTTTTTTTCAAAAATCAATAATGGATGTGAATAGCTTGCAAAAACGTTTTAGGAAAGCATTAAAATTTTTATCCAAAAAAACATGAAAAAATTAGGAATATTAGCAGTTCTTTGGTGTTTGGCTGTGCAGGTTTTTGCACAAAATACAGATATTGCTCTTGCCAACGAATATTTTGCTTCTGGGGAAATGGAAAAAGCCCTTAGCGTTTACGAAAAAGTGGCAGATAAAGCTAAAGAACAGGAACTTTACGAAATCCATGAAAATTATTTGGCTACTTTGGTCAAACTCAATAAGTTTGCAGATGCCCAAAAATATTTGAAAAAAATGATCAAAAAATTTCCAGAGGAAAGCATTTTTAACATAGATTATGGCATTTTTTTGGCAAATCGGGGCAAAAAAGAAGAGTCAGACAAACATTTTGAAAGTTATATTTTGCAAATCAAACATGACGATGCCAAAATTCGTTTGGCAACTCGCCAACTCATTTTTCAGCATTTGTACGATTTGGCAGAACGGCTTTATTTGGAAGGCAGAAAAAATGGAAAAGATATGTTTGTTCACGAATTGGCGAATTTGTATGCGAGCGCAGGCAAATGGGACTCTATGATAGACGAATATTTGAATTTCATTAACCAAACAGGCGACGAAAAACTCGATTATGTGCAAAATTTTTTCAGAAATAAGTTAAAAGATGACGAACAGTTTGCGAAGCTAGAATCTTTTATTTTTAGGTATGTCCAAAAATATCCTGACCAAATTGCGTATAACGAAATGTTGGTTTGGTTTTATTTGCAGTCAAAACAGTTTGGAAAGGCATTTTTGCAAGCAAAATCTATTGACCGCCGAAAGAATTTGGAAGGTTATCAATTATATGAAATTGGAACTTTGTGTTTGAAAAGTCAAGATTATCAGAATGCCCTAAAAATTTATGAATATTTGATTGATAAATACAAAAACCGCAGCATTTATCCCGCAGCACGCAAAATGTTAGTCAATGCAAAAGAAGAATTGGCAAAAAATACTTTTCCGATTCCGCGTGAAACTCTGCAATCTTTGGCAAACGATTATCAGCAAATTATTAATGAGTTGGGTTTGCGAAGTTATACCGCAGACGCTGCCCGAAGTTTGGCTTTGTTGCAAGCCTTTTATTTGAACAACAAAGATACGGCAACGGTCATTTTGCAGGCGTTGATCAGTACGGCAGGCATGGAAAAAGGCTTTATTTCGCAAGCAAAACTAGATTTGGGCGATATTTTTTTATTGAAAGGAGAAAGTTGGGAATCTACTCTGTTGTATTCGCAAGTAGAAAAAGCCGAAAAAGAAAAAGATTTAGGGCATTATGCCAAACTTAAAAATGCCAAACTTTCCTATTATAAAGGTGATTTTGAATTGGCAAAAGATCATTTAGACATTTTGAAATTGGCAACTTCTAGAGAAATTGCCAATGATGCGATCCAACTTTCGCTTTTGATCGGAGATAATATGGCTTTGGATACTTCTGATGCTGCTTTGCGAGATTTTGCTGCCACCGAATTGTTGATGTTTCAAGGACAATATGAATTGGCACTCAAAAAATATGATGAATCGCTAAAAAAATACCCTGAACACACTTTAACAGACGAAATTTATTGGGCAAAAGCAAATATTTTACTAAAATTTGGAAAATTCGAAGATGCCGTAACGGTTTTAGAGAAAATTTTGGCTGATTATGGAGACGATATTTTGGCTGATGACTCAAACTTTACTTTGGGCAAAATTTATCAAGAAAATTTGAACAACAAAGAAAAAGCCATGGAATATTTCCAAACGCAACTCACTAAATATCAGGGAAGTATGTATAATGTGGAGGCTCGGAAACGATTTAGGATTTTGAGAGGGGATGACGTGAATTAATTTTTTGCAAAATTTTTTTATTTGATAAAAAAAACGATAAATTTTCAGTCATTTGGCGAATATTTTAGTAAAAAAAACTTTTTATCTAGTCTATCTTGTCTAATTTTATCAATACTGTTCATTATTGAACAGTATTGCCCGATTTCGTTCAATAAAAAGCATAAAAAATCTGTTTTTTATATCAAAAAAGCCGTTTTTATGAATGGCACGTTTTTGTTAATGAAATATGAATAGAACAAAAATTAATATTTACTTTTTGTTTTTTCCAAAAGATTCACTTCCATTATGATTTCTCTGAAAGACATCAACAAGTATTATACCATTGGCGAAAGCAAATTTCACGTACTTAAAGGCGTGAGTACACAAATTCACGAGGGCGAATTGGTGGCAATTATGGGAACTTCGGGTTCTGGAAAATCTACTTTGCTCAACATTTTGGGTATCTTAGACGACTACGACTCAGGAGAATATTATCTGAATAATACCCTGATAAAAAATCTTTCGGCAAGCAAGGCGGCATATTATAGAAATCAATTTATTGGTTTTGTGTTTCAGTCTTTCAATTTGTTGAACTTCAAAAATGCGATGGAAAACGTTGCTTTGCCCTTGTATTACCAAAAAGTAGGCAGAAAAGAACGCAATAAAAAAGCAATGGAATATTTGGAAAGAGTAGGTTTGGCAGACAAAAGACAAATGGCAAAATTTGCCTAACGAAATGTCAGGAGGGCAACGTCAGCGAGTTTCTATTGCAAGGTCTTTAATTTCTAAACCAAAAGTTATTTTGGCAGATGAGCCGACAGGTGCTTTGGATTCCGTAACCACCCAAGAAATAATGAATTTGTTTAAAGAAGTTCACGGAGAAGGAATGACAATTATTATTGTAACTCACGAGGACAGCATTGCGCACCAATGTCAGCGAATCATTCGTTTGCAAGATGGTTTGGTAAAAAACGACACCAGAAATTTCTAAACTCAACATATAAATCACATGGAACAATCAAATATTTTTGAACAAGTTTTTCAGGCAATTTTCAAA